>CAKTER010000252.1 GCA_934552695.1 uncultured Eubacteriales bacterium | reverse complement strand
GGGCTGGCCCACGCCGGATGGCGGGGAACGGTGGACGGCATGGCCCAAAGCTTGGTGGAAGCCATGGTGGCGGCCTTTGGCTGTAAGCCTCAGTCCCTGCGGGCCGGCATCGGCCCCTCCATCGGCCCCTGCTGCTATCAGGTAGGCCCCGAGGTAGCCGAGGCATTTTTGCGCTGGCCCTTTGGCGGCGCATACATCCGCCCCGACGCCGTACCCGGCAAGTTTATCGCCGACCTGTGGGGCTTTAACCGGGCGCTGTTTTTAGAATGCGGCCTGCGGCCCCGGCGTATCGAGACCGCCCAAATCTGCACCCATTGCCACCCGGAGCTGTTCTTTTCCCACCGGTATCAGGGCCTGCCCCGGGGCACCATGATGGCGTATTTGACCATAAGGGAGTAACCCATGAAAAAAAAGAGAGGACAGCCCATTGCGGCGGTGTTGCCCGGCAGCATTGCCGAGGAGCTGGAGATTTGCCCCGGCGATGTGCTGCTTTCCATCAACGACCAGCCCATTGAGGATATCTTTGACTACCGCTACCTGTGCAGCGACGATTATTTGCAGCTGCACCTGCGGGACGCCGCAGGCGAGGAGTATTGGGCCGAGCTGGAAAAGGAGCCCCAGGAGGATTTGGGGCTGGTATTTGGCGAGGGCCTGATGGACGAGGCCAAAAGCTGCCAAAATAAGTGCATTTTCTGCTTTATCGACCAAATGCCCCCGGGGATGCGGGAGACCCTGTATTTTAAGGACGACGACTCCCGGCTTTCGTTTTTGCAGGGGAACTATGTGACCCTGACCAACATGAAGGAGCGGGACATTGAGCGAATTTGCCGCTACCACCTATCCCCCATCAACGTGTCCGTCCACACCACCAATCTGGAGCTGCGGAAAAAAATGCTCCACAACCGGTTTGCCGATAAGGTCCTGGCCTATATGGAGCAGCTGGCCGCCGCCCACATCACCATGAATTTGCAGATTGTTTTGTGCAAGGGCATCAACGATGGAGCGGTGCTGGACAAATCCATTGCCGACCTGGCCCGCTTTTTGCCCCATGCCCAAAGCCTTTCGGTGGTGCCGGTGGGGCTTACCCGGTTCCGGGAGGGGCTATATCCCCTCAAGCCCTTTTTGAAGGAGGACGCTGCCCAAACCCTCGACCTCATCGAGGGCTGGCAGAAAAAACTGGCCCGGGAGCACGGCACCCGGTTCGTGTTTGCCGCCGACGAGTTTTATTTAAAGGCGGAGCGCCCCCTGCCCCCGCCGGAGGCCTACGAGGAGTTTTACCAGCTGGAAAACGGGGTGGGGATGCTCAGCCTGTTCCGGCAGGAATTTTACGAGGCCCTGGCCCAGCAGGAAACCGCACCGGCCCGCAAGATTACACTGGTCAGCGGGCAGGCGGCCTACCCTCTCATTTGCGAGCTGTGCCGGGCGGCCGAGGCCAAATTCCCCCAGCTTTCGCTGGATGTGCGAGCCATCCGCAACGACTTTTTTGGCCCCCAAATCACGGTGTCGGGGCT
>CAKTER010000251.1 GCA_934552695.1 uncultured Eubacteriales bacterium | reverse complement strand
CCCCGCCGGGGCCAAAATGTACTAATTAAATAGGAAAGAAAACCGGGAGGGCGGAGGTCTTCCCGGTTTTTGTATATCCGAAAGCCTCGCTCCCGGGCCCCTTGGGTTTTACAGCTGGCCCGGGGCTTTTTGTGTGGGACAAATTTGAATAAAGTTTCCAAAATTTTGCCAAAAACAGCATAAAAAAGTTGCAAGAATCCATATAAAGGTCTATACTAGAGTCAAATGGCAACATCTAGGCTCGATATACAAAGGGAGGCAACGGCAATGAAGAAGAAGTGGCTCAGCATTTTGCTGACGGTGGCCATGGTACTGGCCATGCTGCCGGGTACGGCAATGGCGGCCAGCAGCTTTTCCGGCGGGGACGGTTCGAAAACGGATCCGTACCAGATTTCGTCGGTGGAGAATTTAAAGCAGCTGGCAACGGACGTGAACAACGGAACGTATTATGTGGGAGAGTATTTTACATTGACCCAAAACCTGGATTTGTCCGGGGAAGATTGGTCGCCCATCGGTCAAAGCGGCACTGGATTTGCCGGGACGTTCGATGGGGACTATCATATCATTTACAACTTGACTATTCGAAACGGTGCGCAATATTCTGGTTTGTTTGGCAAACTAAACGATGCTGCCGTTCAGAATTTGGGTCTGGAAAATGTGAGTATTGAGAGCAGCAGCATAGACATTGGCGGCTTGGCTGGCAATGGACAGGGCTGTGCGATCAAGAACTGCTATGTTACGGGTTCGGTATCGGGAAGCGGCGGCGTTTCGGGCCTGGTAGGCTCTACTTGGGCTACGACGCAGGCTGCGACTATCGAAAACTGCTATGTGCGGGTGGAGTTGACCGGTTCGGGCAGTACACGGGATACGGCTGGACTTGCGGGGTGGAATAACGCTACCAGTGTAGAAATCAAAAATTCGTACAGTGCCTGTACTGGGGAAAAGCGGCCCATTGCCGGCTGGAGCGACAAAAGCGCTGTACAGAACAGCCAGTTTACCAGCACCTATTTTGATAAGACATTATCTCCCAACTTTAGTTCCGAAGCTGGCCGGACCGATTTGGGTAAGACCTCCGACGAGCTGCAAGACAAAACTACCTTTGAAGGTTGGGACTTTGATGACGTTTGGGACATCAACTCCACCAAAAACGGCGGCTACCCCTATTTGCGGGGCTTTACCCCCGGCTTGGCGGGCGCCCCGGCTTCGGTCACCATTACGGTGGAGGATACCGATGGCAACCCGGTGGAGGGCGCTGAGGTTGTGATTCAGGATTCCGGGAATAACGATATTACCCTGTCTCATCAGGGGAACGGCGTGTATTCCGGCACGGTCACCACCAAGAACGAAACGTTTACCATTTTTGTAGATAGCAACAAAATGGGCGAGGTCACCCAGATCGACACCAAGCCGGTGGCAAAAACGGTTACGGTACAGGTTGGTCATGCCGACCACTGCGTGTGCGCCGGGGAGCTGCAAAACGGCGCCATCGACGGCCACACCTGCGCCAACGAGACTTGGATGGA
>CAKTER010000250.1 GCA_934552695.1 uncultured Eubacteriales bacterium | reverse complement strand
CTGTATTTGGCCGGGCAGACCTGGAACTGGGAAAAAGGCACCACCAAAACCCCCTTGCTCAAAATCGCCATCGACGGCCAAAACATCGGCTATGCCGCCAGCGGGGAGGTTCCCGGGTACCTGCTGAACCAGTTCTCCCTGGACGAATATCAGGGAAATTTACGGGTCGCCACCAGCAATGACGACGGCAACCACCTGTTCATCCTGGACGAGGGCCTGAACCAGCTGGGCAGCGTAAAAAACCTGGCCCCCGGAGAGCGCATTTACGCCGTCCGGTACTTGGGCAGCATGGCCTATGTGGTCACCTTTGTGGAGACCGACCCCCTGTTCTGCATCGACCTTTCCGACCCCGCCAACCCGGTGGTCAGGGGCGAGCTGAAGCTGCCCGGCTTTAGCAGCTACCTGCACCCGGTAGCCGAAAACCTGCTGCTGGGGATTGGCTATGACACCGAGACCCTGTACGCCGAGGACCGCTACGGCAACCGGGTGACTACCGGCGTCCGCACCGCCGGGTTAAAGCTTTCGCTGTTCGATGTCACCGACCCGGCTCACCCTGCCGAAACCGACGAGGTGGTCCTGGGCGGCTGCGGCACCTATGCCGAAGTTACCGACGACCACAAGGCCCTGATGGTAGACCGGGCCAACCACCGGTTTGGCTTTGGCATGAACCTGTGCGAATACGGCAAGGACGGAGCCGACGACACCTACACCGAGGGCCCGGTGCTGGTCACCATTGCCGACAAAACCCTGCACGTGACCGGCCCGGCGGGGCTGCCCGAAGAAACGGACTATACCGGCAGCTACCTGAACCGGATGGTCACCGTGGGGGATACCGTGTATTATCTGCGCTGGAACACCGTATACGCCTATCACACCGACCTGAGCCTTCAGGGCACCCTGAGCCTGACCCAAAACTAAGAAAAGCAGGAGAGCTATGAACCCCAACAAAATCCCGCCGGAGCCGGCTCCGGCCGCCTCCCTTTCCCAACAAAAAAAACAGCTGCGGCAGCAGGCCCGCCGGATTTTGGCCGCCCTGTCCCCGGAGGCGCTGGCCGCCGGGGATGCGGCCATTGCCGCCCGGGTGCTTTCCCACCCCCGTTTTGTTGCCGCCCAAGCCCTGTTTTGCTATGTGAGCACCGGCCGGGAGGTGGATACCCGGCGGCTTTTGGCCCGGGCGCTCAAACAGGGGAAAACCGTGGCCGTGCCCCTGTGTACCGGCCCGGGAGTGATGGAGGCCCGGCAGATCACCTCGCTGGACGAGCTACAGCCCGGGGCCTACGGCTTGCTGGAGCCGGGAGAAAACACCCCCCGGATTCCCCCGGAGGCGCTGGATTTGGCCCTCCTGCCTTGCGTAGCCTGCGACCGGCAAGGGAACCGGCTGGGCCACGGCGGCGGATACTACGACCGGTTTTTGCCCCGTTTGACCTGCCCCACCCTGTGCCTGTGCCGGGAAGCGCTGGTGCTTCCCGAAATCCCCACCGAAAAAACGGACGTCCGCCCCGATGAGGTGGTAACGGAGAAGGGGCTTTTGTAAGGCCCCCGCCGTTCATTCTTTGATTTTTCCACACGGTTTCCACACAAAAAGGAAGTATGCCCCCGGGC
>CAKTER010000249.1 GCA_934552695.1 uncultured Eubacteriales bacterium | reverse complement strand
ATCGTCCAGCTGGACAAACCGCTCCAGCAGCACCTCTTCCTTCGAGGCATAATAATTATAAAACAAGCCCTTGGAAACCTGCGCCTTTTGGCAAATGTTTTCCACGGTCACGTTTTCAAAGCCCTCGGCGGCAAACAGCTCCAGTGCGGCCATCCGCAGCCGGTTTTTAGCAGCGTCCGCCTGTAACTGCCGTTTGGTCGGCATTTTTTCCATGTTATTCCTCCTGCCCCTCTGCCAGTAGTCCGTCAGCCCCCAGACCCAGCGTCCGTGCGACGGCCGGCATAAACCGCTCCGTATCCGACTCCATAAACGAAGCCAAAATACTGCCGGAAGAAAGAATGAGCACCGCCCGCAGCGCTGTCTCTTCACTGACAGCGGGCCGTAAGGCCCCGGTTTCCTTTCCTTCCCGGATGAGGCTTTGGGTCAGCTGGGAAATGTACCGGTCGGGGTCGTTTACATAGCTTTTTCCGGTTTTAATGGCCTCATAATAATTCGCCTTGCAGCAGGACAGGTTGATTTGGTTTTTATGAATCTGCCGCAGCATTTTTTCCCAAAACGTCAAAAGCTTCTCCCGCAGGGGCATTGCATCCGAAAAGCTTTCGGCCATATCCCGATATGTCCGATCCAGCTCGGCAAAGCCCTCCAGCAAAATGGCGCTTTTGGTAGGAAAATAATTGTAAAACAAGCCTTTGGATACCCCTGCCTTTTGGCAGATGCTCTCCATCGTCACGGCGCTGAAGCTTTTTTGCGAAAACAACTCCAAGGCCGCTTCCTGAATCTTCTCTTTGGTGGCCATTGCCTGTTTTTGCCGGTTTGTAAGTCTTTTTTCTTTTTCCATCTCTCCGCCCTCTCCCAAGCCTATGCACTGTGACACTTTTATCATAACAAAAAACCGGCCCCGGGTCAAGACCATTTTTAAATACAATTCATTGAACGAAGTCACACATTCCTATTCGCTCGCTAGCAAGCCACCGGAGCACCGTAAATCGGAATATATAGAAAAAGAAGAGTCTTCTCAGACTCTTCTTAAGGATGCGGATGAAGGGACTTGAACCCCCATGAGATTGCTCTCACATGGACCTGAACCATGCGCGTCTGCCAATTCCGCCACATCCGCATATTTTGTGGTGTTCGTTGCTGACTTGTATATACTAACACACCCTTGGGGATTTGGCAAGACTTTTTTTTATTTTTTCCAAAGATTTTTCAAGCTGTCACGATACCGTTTCCACAATACTGCCATCGGCGGCAAAGGTGGTGGTTTTTACCAGGCTTACCTCTCCACAGGTGCGGGTTTGGGTGATGGTGCCGTTGCTGCCGAACACCGTGGTCTGTACCACCCCGTTTACCGGATCGGTCTCGGTAATGGTGCCGTCGGCCGCAAAGGTGGTGGTCTGATTGGCAAACCCCTGTAGGTCGTTAAACAGGGCCCGGTTTACGCCGGTCCCCTCCACCGCCGGGTCGTCGGCAAACTCCACCCGGGCATAAAATGCCTGGCCCCCCTCGGGGGTGATTTTTTTCCGGTTGGCCATCCCCGTGCCGGGGATGCGGTCCTTTACGTCAATCATAGCTTCTCCTTTCAGGCCCCGGCCTCGAATGTGCCGCTGGGC
>CAKTER010000248.1 GCA_934552695.1 uncultured Eubacteriales bacterium | reverse complement strand
GGCGACGCTGTACCATTTGCCCCTTTCCAGTTTAATTTTTCCTGTCATGCCGTGGGTAATGTACCCGATGATAGATTGTTCTCCCGTTTCCACATCGGTAAAAACCACATCGGTATCCCGATCGCCGCACACCTTTACGGTTCCCCACACCGGCTGGATTTGTTCCGCCTTGATTGTCCCTCCCTTGTCCGAAAGGGTACATGTATGCGTTTTCCGAATCCCGGAACGAATCCATATCCCTACCAAAAAAATGGCGGCCGCACACAGAAGCCAACGCCTTGCTTTCATTAAAACACCTCCACCCTTTCCGGTTTGCCCTTCGATTGACTTATACAAATTATACCGCAAGCCTTGTAGGCCATGCCACTACAACTGTTTTGCAAAAAACGAAAAAAGTCCGAACAGGTTTCTGTCGGACTTTTAAATCTCTTTGGTTTTGCCGCTTCCTGCGCCCACTCCCTTGGGGGTTCGGCTTTTCGCTGTCCGGTCAAGCGGTTCCCCTGTGCCGGTAGCCCCGCAATCGCCGGGCTTATATCAACGGGGAACTGCGGCGGCTTCTCCCCCTTTGGGAGTCTCGTCCCCCGCCTCCAAATGCCGTTCAATCCGGCCCATCAACAGCTCCAGCGCCACCCGGTTTTGCCCCCCCAGCGGCACAATAATGTCCGCATTCTTTTTCGAGGGCTCCACATACATTTCGTGCATGGGCTTGACGGTCGTCTGCCATTGATCGATGACGCTCCGGGCCGTCCGGCCCCGCTCCTCCACGTCCCGCAGCAGCCGCCGGGCCAGCCGTACATCGGCGTCGGCGTCCACAAACACCTTAATGTCCATTAGGTCGCACAGCGCTTTTTCGGCAAAAATCAAAATCCCTTCCACCAAGATTACGGGCTTGGGCTCAATCATCACAAACTGCCCGCTCCGGTTATGAACGGTATAGTCGTACACCGGGCAATGAACCGCCCGGCCCTGCCGCAGCAGCCGCAGCTGTTCGGCCATCATTTCGGTTTCAAAGGCTTCGGGGCAGTCGTAATTCAGGCGCCGCCGTTCCTCCATCGACAGGTCGTTGTGGGCCCGGTAGTAGTTATCGTGATGTACCACGCTGACGCGATCGCCAAAGCGCTCCAGCAGGTTTTCCGTTAGCGTAGTTTTGCCGCTGCCGGAGCCCCCGGCCACGCCCACCACCAAAATGTTATCCATGGCTCATCGACTCCCTTTGTCGTAGGGTATCCCTTCGGCCTTGGGCGCCCGGGAATTCTTCGAGGTAAAGGCCAGCACCACCAACGTGATAAGATACGGCAGCAGCCGATACAGGTTGGAGTTAATGCCCAGCTCGGCCAGCATATAAATGCCGTCGCCGTTTAAGTCCAGGCTGGCAAAGGACGCCGCAATGCACTTAAAGAAGCCAAACAGCAGGGCGCCCCCCGCCACATTCAGGGGCTTCCAGTTCCCAAAAATCATAACTGCCAGGGCCAAAAAGCCAAACCCGGCCACGTCGCCGTTGGAGGAGCAGTTGGCGGTGGTCATGGCGTACACAAAACCGCCCATGCCTGCCAACGCCCCGGAAATGGTCACACCGGCGTAGCGCATTTTTTTCACGTTGATGCCCAGGGAGTCC
>CAKTER010000247.1 GCA_934552695.1 uncultured Eubacteriales bacterium | reverse complement strand
CCCACCGCAGGCCGAACATAAACCGGTAGCCTTCGCCGGAACGGGGCAGCAGGGCCACCCGCACCGCCAAAACAATAAAAATCACAAAAAACAGGGGCATCATAATCTTGTTGGTCTTTTCAATGCTTTTGGCCCCCAAAAACAGGGTGATGAGCGTCCCCGCCACCACAATAACATGATAGGGGATAACGGAATAGGGGGTTTGGGAAAAGCCCGTAAACCAGGCCGCCGTGTCGGTCTGCATCAGCAGGCCGCTGACCGAATCCACCAACGCCTTCAGCACATAGCTGATAATGACCGCATACCCAATGGCAATGCACAGGGACCCCGCCAGAGGAAGCCAGCCCAAAATCCCCCCGGCCCGGCCCGCCTTTTCGCTGCGGGTGGCCCAGGCGTTTTGGTAGGCGCCCAGAGTGCCCGTTCCCGCCCGGCGGCCCATAGCAAACCCCGCCGGTAGGGCCACGCTGCCAAAAATCACCACAAACAGCAGGTAAATAAGCAAAAAGGCCCCGCCGCCGTTGCTGCCCATCTTGTTGGGAAAGCCCCACACGTTGGCCATACCTACCGCCGAACCCACCGATGCCAAAATAAAACCCCACCGGCTGGCAAAGCGATGGGTGTGCCTGCTTTGTTTCATACTCCGTCCTCCGCTATCGTCTCCTTGGGTATTTGCGACGTCTTTTTCGCTGTTTTTTCATACAAGCGCTGCTAATATTTTAAGGCGTTGCACTGGCAAAGTCAATGGCTTCCTCTGGCGGATTTTCCACACACCGCCAGCCCCCGGCAAAACTTTTTTAAAATCCCGCCAAACCTTTGCATTTTCCGCAAAAAATGCTAAAATAGGCATAAGGCCCTTTCCCCCGATGACGGGCCATCATTTTACAGGAGGAATTCTATGGACGCCGCACAACAAAAAAAGCTCTTTTTAAAGGTCTACATCATTTCGTTTATCCCCGTTCTCCTTACTGCGATTTTTTACAGCCGTCTCCCCCAGCAAATCGTTTTGGGCTGGTCTGTCAATACGGCGGCCGACGCCGCCCGCAACGCCGGAGATAAGTCCGGGCTGTGGATGATGGCGATTTGCTCGCCCTTGGCAGTGCTTTTGACCCAATTTGGTATTTACCGTAAGGCCGACCGCCGGGAACAGCGGCAAACCCAAATGGTTTACCCCGCTTTGGCCCTGCTCATTGTCCTGCTGCTGCTCTCCACCGTACTGGTCACTATCCTCGAGGGCCTGCACCCCGGCCACACCACTCGCTCCGGGATGCTGGTGCTGGTGCTGGGGCTTTTCGTGCTGTTTTCCGGCATCATCATGCCCTCGGTGGGCTGGCAAAAGGGCCCCTTCATCAAGTCCCCCTGGACGCTGAACGACGAAGAGGTATGGAAACGCACCCACGCTCTGGCCGGCCCCCTGTGGATGGTCTTTGGCGCTGTTATGGCGGTGCTTTCGCTGGTGCTGCCTCATATGGCCGGCCTGGGTAAGCTGTGCTTTATCCTCATCGTAGCCGGTTACGTCATTCCCTGGATTTACTCCCGTCAAGCCTACATGGACGTGTACCGGCGGCGCATTGCTGCCGAGAAGGAAGAGGCCGAAGAGAATCTGGATGAGGAATAAGGGGCTT
>CAKTER010000246.1 GCA_934552695.1 uncultured Eubacteriales bacterium | reverse complement strand
CTCCTGCCCGGCGGCCTCCCGCACGGCCTCGTCGTCCACAATGGCAAAGCCCGCCATGTTTACGCCCATATCGGTAGGCGAAAAATACACGTCCTGCCCCAGCACCCGGTTGAGCACGGTTTTTACAATGGGGAAGGCCTCGATGTCCCGGTTGTAGTTCACGGCAATCTTCCCGTACTGCTCCAAATGGTAGGGGTCGATGCTGTTTACGTCCTTCAGGTCGGCGGTGGCCGCCTCGTAGGCCAAATTCACCGGGTGCTTTAAGGGCAGGTTCCAAATGGGAAAGGTCTCAAACTTGGCGTATCCCGCCTGCACCCCCCGCTTTTGCTCGTGATAGATTTGCGACAGGCAGGTGGCCAGCTTCCCGGCGCCGGGGCCGGGTGCGGTAACCACCACCAGCGGCCGGGTAGTCTCGATATAGGGGTTGGCCCCAAAGCCCTCGTCGGACAAAATTGTTTCCACATCGGTGGGGTAGCCCCGGGTCAGCCCGTGGAAATAGGCCCGGATGCCCCGGGCTTCCAGCTTGTTTTTAAACCGCAGGGCCGAGGGCTGGCCGGTGTATTGGGTAATGACCACCGAATTGACGGAAAGCCCCAAATCGCTGAGGCTTTTCACCAGCCGCAGCACGTCCATGTCGTAGGTAATGCCTAGGTCCGCCCGGATTTTGTTTTGCTCGATGGCCGCCGCCGAAATAGCAAAAATAATCTCGGTCTGGTCCTTCATCTCGGCCAACAGCTTCACCTTGGCGTTCACGTCGAACCCCGGCAGCACCCGGGCGGCGTGGTAATCGTCGAACAGCTTGCCGCCGAACTCCAAATACAGCTTCCCGCAGGAAGACTCAATCCGTTCCAATATCCGCTGTTTTTGGAGCCGCATATAAAGCTCCGGGTCAAATCCCTGTTTCATGTTCCACCTGAATTTCTCTGCTTGTTTTTTTCTTTTTTATATAATATACAACACCTGCCGCAGAAAGGAAACAGCTTTTTGCGGCAGGCACCATTTTTTGCTATCAAATTTTTTTCTGTCCGTTTTTACACATCCATGATGATGGGCAAAATCATGGGGCTCCGCTTGGTCTGCTGCCACACAAAGGTCTTTAAGGTATCCTTGATCAGGCCCTTAATGCCGCTCCAACCCATATTTTTCACACAGCCCTTTTCCAGCGCCGCTTCCACCACCGACCGGGCCTCCTCCATCAGGTCGCCGGACTCCCGTACATACACAAAGCCCCGGGAGATGATATCCGGCCCGGCCACCACGGTGCCGCTGGCCTTATCCATGGTCACAACCACCACGATGAGGCCGTCCTGGGACAGGTGCTTCCGGTCCCGCAGCACCACGTTGCCCACATCGCCGACCCCAAGGCCGTCCACCATAACCTGGCCGGAGGGCACGGAGCCGTTGATTTTGGCGGAGTTTTTGGTCAGCTCCAGCACCTCGCCGATGTTGAGCATAAAGATTTTTTCCTTATCCATGCCCATGCCCATGGCCAGCTCCTTGTGGGACAGCAGGTGGACGTATTCCCCGTGGACGGGCATAAAGAACTTGGGCTTCACCAGCGCATGGATGAGCTTCAGCTCCTCCTGCCGGGCATGGCCGGAAACGTGGATCTCCCGCATCCCCTCGTACACC
>CAKTER010000245.1 GCA_934552695.1 uncultured Eubacteriales bacterium | reverse complement strand
GGTGTTGGAGCCGGGAAAGGGGGCGTTGACGTGGAGGAGACGGAGAAGGCGTTTTCGAAGGAGCTGGAGCAGGAGCGGATTTTATATAACGAAGCGATGATTCGCTGGTTGGAGCGGATTGACCAGGCCCGGAGCGAGGCCGAGATGCGGCGGGCCGTGTATGCTATGCTGCGGGAGATTGGCAGGTATACCGGGGCCGAGCGGGTGTACCTGTTCGACCGCATTCAAAACGGCCCGGAGCTGTATGCCAACACCTACGAGTGGTGCGCCCCCGGAGTCGTTTCCTATCAGGAGGAGCTTTCCCGGCTCACCGAGGCGGATATGCCGGTGTGGCTGGCGGCGTTCCGCAACCGGGAGCCGGTGTGGATTTCCGACCTGGAAGCGGTGCGGGAGACCATGCCCCGGGAATACGAGGTGTTAAAGGCGCAAAACATTCGGTCCGAGCTGGCGGTACCGGTGTTTTACCGGGACGAGGTGGCCGGGTTTATCGGGCTGGACAACCCTGCCCGGGAAAAGCAGGATTGGATGGTGCAGCTGCTGCGGTTTGCCGGAGGGCATTTGTGCAGCATTCGGGCGAATTTCCAAATGTTACAGGAGTTGCACCAGCAGCAGAAGCTGCTGCAAAAAAGCTTAGACGCTATGCGCCGGGAACAGCAGCTGCTGCGGGTGCTGTGCCGGGACTCCACCTCGGTGTTCCGGGTGGATTTGCTGCAGGACACCGTGGAGATTGTAAAGCTGGAGCCGGGCGCCAATGCGATGCAGTTTTTAAAAAACGGGGCAGGCAGCGGGGTGGTGCGCTATACCCCCAAAATGGTGCAATTCTACAACCGGTTTGTGGTGCGGGAGTCGGCCCCGGACTTTTTAGAGCGGTTTGACCGCCAAAATTTGATGCAGGTGCTGAAGGAGCGGGAAAGCTACTCCTGCCGGTTCCAAAGCCTGCCCAATGCGTTGGGGCAAGTCTATTTCGAAGCCCGGGTGACCCGGATTTTGCAAACGCCCGAAAGCTTTCAGGTGCTGGTGGATTTTCGGAACATCGACGACATTGTGCGGGAGGAGCGGCAGAACTGGCGGCGGCTGGAAAATGCTTTGGCCGAAAGCCGGATGAACTACGAGGTCATCTCGGCCCTTAGCAAAATTTATTTTTCCATCTATCGGATTAACCTGAACACCGGGCGGTTTGAGGAGATTTCCAGCGACAGCGCCACCCACCGGATTACGGGGCTGAGCGGGAACGTCAGCCTGCGAATGTCGGAGGCCGGCAAACAGGTGGTTTCGGCAGAATACCTGCCCCTTGCCGAGGGGTTTTTCGACTTTTCCACCCTTAAGCAGCGGCTGCGGGACGAGGACACCATTTCGCTGGAGTATCAGGTGGCCGACGGGAACTGGCACCTGGCCCGGTTTATTGTGCAAAGCCGGGACGAGGCGGGGGAGCCGGTGCAGGTGCTGTTTACCATGCGGATGTTCAGTGAGGAAAAGCGCCGGGAAAAAACGCTGGTGCAGGCCATGGAAGAGGCCAATCAGGCCAACGAGGCCAAGTCCGAGTTTTTGTCCCGGATGTCCCACGATATCCGCACACCCATGAACGCGATGATGGGGTTTACGGGCATTGCCCTGCGGAACCGGAACGATGCGGCAAAAATGGCGGAATGCCTGGAAAAGATT
>CAKTER010000244.1 GCA_934552695.1 uncultured Eubacteriales bacterium | reverse complement strand
ACTTGTCGACCGCGCGGCAAAAATCGGCGCAATAATGAACTCGGCAATGAGTATTGCTTCCTGTCACGACAAAACCGCCAAAGTGTCAAACACCCGGCGGTTTTTATAAAATACGCTATCTGTTTTGTTTAAGCCCGTTTTTGCATGGACCGGCGTATCAGCCCCAAGGCCAATCCCACCAGCGCCGGGCATACCCAGCCCAGCCCCAGCTCCGCAAAGGGCAATGCCGCTCCCACAGCTTCTATCATGCCATCCAAATGACAAACTGTGCGGAAGCCGGCCGGGAGGCTTCGCAGCAAATCGTATACCGCTCCCACCAGCGTAAAGCCCATAGCCCAGTTATATACGCACCGGTCATGGTCAAACAACGGCCCGGCCAAGGCCAGTGCAATCAGCATCACCGCCAACGGGTACAAAAACATCAGCACCGGCAGCGAATAGGCAATGATGGCATCCAGCCCCAGATTGGCAAACAAAAACGAGCCGGCGCTAAAAATAACGGCCCACACCCGGTAGGACGGGCCCTTGGAAAACAGCCCCGCAAAGGTTTCGGCACAGCTGGTGATAAGCCCCACCGCTGTTTTGAGGCAGGCCAGAGTCACCGTGGCCGCCAGCACCAATAGCCCCGGCCCGCCCAGGTAATACCGGGCAATTTGTGCGAACGCCACCCCGCCGTTTTCGGCCACCGGCAACGCCCCCCGGCTTTGGGTGCCTACCACCGTCACCGCCACATAAATCAACGCCATCAGCAGACAGCTGAATATCCCCGACCGCACAGTGCTGCCCGCCACGGCTCCGGGCTCCTCCACGCCCAAGCCCCGGATGACCTGCACCACCACAATGCCAAAGGCCAGCCCGGCCAAGGCGTCCATGGTGTTGTAGCCCTCCAAAAAACCGGTGAAAAAGGGCTGGCTTCCGTAGCTACCCACCGGCTCCACCTGGGCAATGGACGCCGTAGGGTGCAGCAGGGCCACTACCACCAAAATACCCAAAAACACCAAAAAGAACGGATTTAAAATCTTCCCTATCCAAACCAGAATCTTCCCCGGATAGAGGGAAAGCAGCAGCGCCACCGCAAAAAATGCCAGCGTAAACAGCAGCAAAAACAGCCGGGGGCTCCCGCCGGCCGGCAAAATCCGCTCCAGCCCTACGGTAAAGGAGGTCGTAGCGCACCGGGGAATCGCAAAAAACGGCCCAATGGTCAAATACAGCAGGCAAGTAAAAAAGTAGGCATACGGCCGGTTCACCTTGCTGCTTAAATCAAACAGCCCCTCACTGCGGCTGCTCCCCAGCGCCGCCACCCCCAGCAGCGGCAGCCCTACACCGGTGACCAAAAACCCGGCGGAGGCCCGCCAAACCTCCCAGCCTGCCATTTGGCCCATGGACACGGGAAAAATCAGGTTCCCCGCCCCAAAAAACATCCCAAACAGCATACTGGCCACCCAAATATACTCCCGCAACGTCAGTTTCCGCTTCATGTGCGCCCCCTATCCTTTGGCCCCCGGTTTTGGCTTCGGTTATTCTTCCGCCGGAGGCTTTGCCCCAATTTCTCCACCTAAAATCAAGCCCACCCACCGAACCATGGAATCCAACTGGGCCGTGTCCCGGGGCGTCCAGTTTTGCAGCAGGTTCATAATGGCCCCGGTGTGGTACCGCACCACAAACTC
>CAKTER010000243.1 GCA_934552695.1 uncultured Eubacteriales bacterium | reverse complement strand
CTCATCCGCCATCGCCGCAGCGTTTTTCACTACCTGCTCCTGATAGGTCTTAAACTCCGGGCTCATAGCCTCCTTCAGCGCCACGGCCTTGGCGGCGATAATATGCATTAAGGGGCCGCCCTGGCTGCCGGGGAAAATGGCCTTATCAATCTTTTTGGCCAGCTCCTGCTTGCACAAAATCATGCCGCCCCGAGGCCCCCGCAAGGTCTTGTGGGTGGTGGTGGTCACCACATCGGCATAGGGCACCGGATTGGGGTGCAGCCCGGCGGCCACTAGCCCGGCCACATGGGCCATATCTACCCACAAATAAGCCCCGTTATCGTGGGCAATTTGTGCCATCCGCTCAAAATCAATAAACCGGGGATAGGCCGAAGCCCCCGCCACAATCATCCGAGGCTTGTGCTCCCGGGCCAGCTTTTCCAGCTCATCGTAATCAATGCGCCCGGTTTCCTTCTCTACCCCATAAGGAACAATGTTGTAGTTTTTGCCCGAAAAGTTTACCGGGCTGCCATGGGTCAAGTGCCCGCCATGGGCCAAATTCATGCCCAGCACCGTGTCGCCCACCTGGCACAGGGCCTGATACACGGCGTAATTCGCCTGTGCGCCGCTATGGGGCTGGACATTGGCGTGCTCAGCGCCAAACAAAGCGCAGGCCCGCTGCCGGGCCAGCTCCTCCACCTGGTCCACCCACACGCAGCCGCCATAGTACCGGGCTCCGGGGTATCCCTCAGCATACTTGTTGGTCAAAACCGTACCGGCCGCCGCCAGTACCGCCGGGCTCACAAAGTTCTCCGAGGCAATCAGCTCGATATGGCTTTGCTGCCGCTCCAGCTCCTTTTGCACCAGCGCGGCAATCTCGCCGTCCTGCCCTCTCAAAAAGTCAATGGTTTCGTTTACAAAATTCATAGCCACATTCCTTTCTGGTCTACCCCTTGCGCCATGTTCGGCCAAACACAGCCTCCCGTTTTGTCTTTTCGTCAAATACACTTGTCCCCACAAATCAAACAATGTGCCTTTAGTAGACCATGTTTTAGGCCATCTGTCAATTCCTTTTTGCAAAAATCGCCTTTTTTCCGATGTAATGCCCCCCAATCCGCCCCCAGGCTGAACATATATACTGTTTTTGAGCCATTCCAACCACAATATCTGGCAAAAAAGCCAAAGAGGGAAGCGCCATTCCGGCTCTTCCCTCTGTCTGTTCTGTCTGTTCTGTCTGTTTCTTCCGGGCTTGTCCCCAGCTTATTTTACCACCAGGTTCACAATGCGGCCGGGAACGTAAATCTCCTTAACCAAGGCCTTGCCCTCCATCCGGGAAGCCATAGCCTCTTTGGCCAATGCCAACACCTCGTCCTTGGGCGCATCCTTCGCTACGGTCAGGGTTCCCCGGGGCTTGCCGTTAATCTGCACGGCCAGCTCCACGGTCGCCTCCACCAGCTTGCTTTCGTCGCACACCGGCCAGCCCGCCGCAAACACGGTGGTATCGTGGCCCAGCTCCCGCCACAGCTCCTCGGCCAGGTGGGGGGTAAAGGGTGCCAGCAGCACCGTTAAGGTCTCCAGCACCGTCTTGTCCAGCCCGCCCTGCTTTTTGGCCAAATCAATAATCTTGTTGGTGTATTCCATAAACCCGCTGACCACGGTGTTCATGCTCAGGGCTTCCAGCCGGGTGGTGATCTCGTAAATC
>CAKTER010000242.1 GCA_934552695.1 uncultured Eubacteriales bacterium | reverse complement strand
CACCAAGGCCACCCACCGGGAAAAATCCAGAAGCGAAGCCGCCAGCGCCGCCCCTACCAGCAGCCAAAGCCCCCGGCCCCGGAGCCGGGGGAACCGTTCCTCCAAAAACCGTAAGCCGCCAAAGCCGTTGCCCACCGCCGTGGTGGCAATGGCCGCCAGCAAAAAGAACAGATACAGCCCCCGCCACACCCCCGGGGCCCCTTGGAGCAAAGTCCACAACGGCAGCTGAGCCCCGCCGGCCTCCGGGTGACGGGACAATACCAGCCCCAGCCCGGTCCCCAAAAGCGCCATGGCCAGTCCGCCAAGAAGCCCGGCCCGCCGGGGCGTGCGGGAATCCCGCAGGTAGGGAGCCAGAGGCAGCAGCACCGATACCGCCGTGATGAGATTGTACGAAACGTAGAGCAACGCCGAAAACACCCAGGTACGGCTAAACCGCCACAGCCCGGCCCCCGCAGAAAACACCGGGCGGACAGCACCGCCGCCCAACAGGAGCGCCAGCAAAAAGCCTCCCACCAACAGCATCGGCGCCAGCATAGCATTCAGCGCCACCACCCCGGCCACTCCCCGGGCAAAGACCAGCAGGCACACCAGCAGCAGACCAACGGCTCCCGCCCACCGGGGCCAGCCCGTCAGTTCCCGTAGCAATTCGCCGGCGGCGGCGCACATGGTACAAAACAGAGCCAGCAAAAATAGCCCCGACACCCATTCCATAGCCGTTCCCAGCCGCCGCCCCAGGGTTTGGCGCATCAGCTCCCGGTATGTCCGGGGCCCCTGCCGAATCAGCCGCAGCACCGCCCAGCCCACCAGCGCAAACAAAAGTCCGGCCAGCGCCATCCCGGCCCACCAGCGCTCCCCGTATATCACAAAATAGGTCACAATCTCCCGGCCCGAGGCAAACCCGGCGCCCACCACAACCCCTACATACACCGACCAGACTCGAAACGCATCGCCCCAGCTGCTTTTCCGGCCCAAAGCCCCGCCCCCTTCTGCCTTTAAAACAACCTATGCCCCGGGCTCGGTTCACATACAAAAAAAACGACCGATTCCTCGGTCGTTCTTTAAAAAGAGCGCGAAACGAGATTCGAACTCGCGGCCCTCGCCTTGGCAAGGCGATGCTCTACCACTGAGCCATTCGCGCACAAGCGGGTGATGAGAATCGAACTCACGTGTTCAGCTTGGAAGGCTGACGTTCTACCATTGAACTACACCCGCAAATTCACTCATTCCCTCAATGCAGGATAATTATATCAAAAGTATCCGTCTTTGTCAAGACTTTTACTTTTTTTGTCAAGTGGTGCCCAGACTCGGAATCGAACCAAGGACACGAGGATTTTCAGTCCTCTGCTCTACCAACTGAGCTATCTGGGCACGGTAAGGTGTTTGAATTGGTATGCCCGAGACCGGGATCGAACCGGTACGGGTTTTACCCCGCAGGATTTTAAGTCCTGTGCGTCTGCCAGTTCCGCCACTCGGGCACAGGCGATTCAAACAAATGGTTGGGGAAGGATTCGAACCTTCGAAGCGCGTCGCAACAGATTTACAGTCTGCCCCCTTTGGCCACTCGGGAACCCAACCAAAACGCTGACATTTTGTCATCTATGCGCTGCGAGCCTTCAAAACTAAACAGCAATTCCAAACCAGTTCTCCATAGAAAGGAGGTGATCCAGCCGCACCTTCCGATACGGC
>CAKTER010000241.1 GCA_934552695.1 uncultured Eubacteriales bacterium | reverse complement strand
CCATGCAAGGGGCCCTCCAAAATCTGGCGGCCATCCTTGCCATGCGGACCAATGTGGCCCGGATGAACGAAATCTTGGAGCACCCCATCCAGCAGGGCCGGGAGGAGTTGACCAACCGGGGCTGCGACATTGTGTTCGACCATGTGGGCTTCGCCTACCAGTCCGGGGAAACCGTGCTGCGGGACGTCAGCTTTACCGCCAAACAGGGGGAGGTCACGGCACTGGTGGGCCCCTCCGGCGGCGGCAAAACCACGGTGTCCCGGCTGGCTGTGCGGTTTTGGGATATCCAACAGGGTACCATTTCCGTAGGCGGCATGAACATTGCCGAAATCGACCCGGAAAAGCTGATGGGCCTCTACTCCATTGTGTTTCAGGAAGTGACCCTGTTTAATAACTCCATTTTGGAAAATATCCGGCTGGGGAAAAAGGATGCGACCGACGAAGAGGTGCTGACGGCGGCCCGCCTGGCCAACTGCGACGAGTTTGCCGAAAAACTGCCGGAGAGCTGGAACACCAACATCGGCGAAAACGGCTGCGCCCTATCCGGCGGCGAACGTCAGCGCATTTCCATTGCCCGGGCATTTTTAAAGGACGCCCCTATCATTTTGCTGGACGAAGCCACAGCCAGCCTGGACGTGGAAAACGAGACGCTCATCCAAGCGGCCCTGTCCCGGCTGATTCAAAACAAAACCGTTCTGGTGATTGCTCACCGGATGCGTACCGTGGCCGGCGCCGATCAAATTGTGGTACTCGCCAACGGCGTGGTGGCCGAACAGGGCCTCCCCGACGAATTGTACCGAAAGGACGGACTGTATGCCCATATGGTGGATTTGCAAACGGCCAGTCAGGGTTGGGCGGTGGGCAAAAAGCAATGAAAGCCGCCCCCGGCGGCCAAAGAAAACGGGAAAAAGGAGAAAATGGAGCCTGTCCCGGCTGTATTTCATTTTGTCACTATTTTGTCCCTTTAAGATGTTATGGTCACCAGCCGTCTGTCCTTGTCCCGTAACCAAGCCGATATCTCCCATGTGGAAGCTATGCCCCTTGCTGATTTCCCTGTCTCCATTGCTGAGTTTCAATCCACGCTCCCCGTGCGGGGAACGACGATGGCGGTGGTGTTACAATCGTAACCATAACCCCAAGGTATTTTAAGCCGACTCCAAAAGATAGAGGATAGAATCTTGCGAATCAAAATCATCCAGAAATTTACCGTCCGATTGCAGCACGCTACCCACAGCCAGCTAATCTTAACTAACCGGTTACTCAAGATGGTGCTATCATAACCAGCTTGTCAAGCCAGTTAATCCTGGTCGGGCTTTTTTTGTGCTTGGACAGCTGCGGAGGCAGTTTTGATAATATCCTCTAATCCCTTCCACTGATCGTCTGTCAGAGCCGCCATCGCCGTCAGAAGAGCCCCTTTGAGGCTATCAGGATTCTCAGCAGCATCCAGACAGAATTTCATCAAGGTCTCATTTTGAGGTTTTCGGCGGAGCATTTCACCAGTGCCGGTTTGCAGCCAGTCCGGGTTCACATCAAATTCCCGGCATAAATCCGTTATGGTCCGCTCGCTGGGGGGGCGTCGTCCTTTTTCCATCATCCAAACATAATTGCCGGTTAGCCCGATTGCTGCCCCAAAATCGGCTTGTGTAAGGCCATAGTGCTTGCGGATTGCCATGATCCGCTCGCTTATATCC
>CAKTER010000240.1 GCA_934552695.1 uncultured Eubacteriales bacterium | reverse complement strand
TAAATGGGGCATTAAGGTAAACCGGGTGGAGCTGAAAAACATCATTCCCCCGGCGGAAATTCAGGACGCCATGGAAAAGCAAATGAAGGCCGAGCGGCAACGCCGGGAAGCCATTTTGCGGGCCGAGGGCGAAAAGCGCAGCGCCATTTTGGTGGCCGAGGGCGAAAAGGAATCCGCCATTTTGCGGGCCGACGCCGTCCGGGAGCAGCGGATTCGGGAGGCCGAAGGCGAGGCTCAGGCCATTCTGGAGGTGCAGCGGGCCCTGGCCGATTCCATTAAGCTGCTGAACGAGGCCGACCCCAGCCAAAAGGTGCTGACCCTAAAGAGCCTGGAGGCTTTGCAAAAGGTGGCCGACGGAAAGGCCACCAAGATTATTATTCCCAGCGAGCTGCAAAATTTGGCGGGGCTGGTGACGGCGGTGAAGGAAGCGGCAACGGAAGTGAAGGGCGAGAGCGCCGAAGCTGCCGAATAAAGCAGAGAAAAAGGACCCGGGAGACCGGGTCTTTTTGTGTGGGGAGGAAGGCAATTGTTTTTAAAAAACAGTTGCCGAAAGGGAAGAATTGTTGTATAATTGGTATGCAAACCAATTTACGAGGGAGGAGGGACCCATGGCAAGAAGATACGACAGCGAGGATGCCCGGCGGCGGATTCTTTCGGCCTGCGTCCGTCTGTTTATCGAAAAAGGCTATTCCCGCACGAAGGTGGCGGAAATTTTGCGGGAGGCCGACGTTTCGGCCAGTACCTTCCAAAACATTTTCCGCAGCAAGGACGGGGTGCTGATGGAGCTGGTGCAGTTTATGTTCGGGAGCCAGTTCGATTTAGCCCGGCTGGCCGTGGGGGAGGCGGGGCCCGAGGTGCTGTATGCGGTGGAAACCGCCATCCAGCTGACCCTGACGGAGCTGAACGAGAACCTGCGGGAGATTTATTTGGAGGCCTACGCCTTTCCGCCAACGCGGGAGCTTATCAACCAGAAAACCGCCGAGGAGCTGTACCGGCTGTTTGGGGCCTACCGGCCGGACTGTGCCGAAAGCGACTTTTATGAGCTGGAAATTGGCACTGCCGGCATGATGGGGGGGTACATGGCCCGCCCCTGCGACAAATACTTTACGTTGGAACGGAAGCTGGAACGGTTTTTAACCCTAAGCCTGGAGGTGTACCGGGTGCCCCCGGAGCGCCGGGCGGCGGCGGTGGCCTTTGTGCTGGGGCTGGATATCCGCCACATTGCTGCGCAGGTGATGGAGAAGCTGTTTGCGGCTTTGGCTATGCACTTTGACTTTACCTTGCCGGGGGTGCCCGGCGCAGCGGCAGAACAGAAAGCAAGAGACTAGGAGGGGACGGGTATGAAGCATCGGATGGTACCGGCAGTGTTGGCAGCCCTGCTGCTTTGGGGCAGCGTACCGACGGCACTGTGGGCGGCGGAGGCGGAGCCTGCGGCCGTAGCCGGGACGGAAAAGCAAGAAGGACAAGAAAAGCAAGAAGGACAAGAAAAGCAAGAAGGACAGGAAAAGCAAGAAGGACAGGAAAAACAGGAAGGACAGGAACAGCAGGACCAGAACACGGATGGGGAGCCGGAGATGACGCTGGAAGAGGCGCAGGCCCTCATCGAGGAGCTGGCGGCCCAGGCCGAAGCCCGTACCCCGGTGCTGTTGACGGCGGCAAACGGCATCGACTGGAACCATGCCACCTATACCACCCTGACCAAGGC
>CAKTER010000239.1 GCA_934552695.1 uncultured Eubacteriales bacterium | reverse complement strand
CCACAGCGTGTGATGGGGAATGAGCTGGGCGGTGGCCAGCGTGGCGGCCAGCTCGGTGGGGTGGTGGGCAAAGTCCTCAATCACGGTGGCGCCGTTGCACTCGCCCTTATACTCAAAGCGCCGGTCTACCCCGGTAAAGGCGGCAAGCCCCTGAGCGGCTGCGTCCAAGGGCAGGCCCAGGCAATGGGCGGCGGCCAAAGCGGCCACGGCGTTCCCCACGTTGTGGAGGCCGGGGACGCCCAATGTGACCGGACATAACGCCTGTCCCCGGTGCATCAGGGTAAAGCTGGCGTGGCCCTGCCGGTCTACGGTGATGCTTTCGGCATAAAAATCAGCGGCCGGGCTGCCCACGGTGACGGCTTGGGCGGCAATGCCTGCCACAATATCCCGGTACCCGGGGATTTGGTCGGATACGACGACAAACCCGTTTTGGGGGGCCTTGGCTGCATAGGCATGGAACGAGGCCCGGACGTGGTCCATATCCTTAAAATAGTCCAAATGCTCGGCTTCCATATTCAGAATGATTTCCACCAGCGGGCTCAGCTCCAAAAAGCTATCGGTATACTCGCAGGCTTCGGCCAAAAAATAGGCGGAGTCCCCAATGCGGGTGTTGCCGTCCAGCTTGGGCAAGAAGCCGCCGATGGTGATGGTGGGGTCGGTTTGGGCCGCCAGCAAAATGTGGGACATCATACCGGTGGTGGTGGTTTTGCCGTGGGTACCGGCCACACCGATGCTTTGCGGGTATTGGGCCATAATTTGCCCCAGCAGCGCCGCCCGGGTCATGGGGGGAATGCCCCGCTTTTGGGCCTCGGCAAACTCCGGGTTGTCGGGGTGGATGGCGGCGGTGTAAACAAACAGGTCCCAAGGCCCGCTCAGGTTTTCGGCTTTTTGCCCATAAAACACGGGGATACCGGCGTCCTCCAGCATCTGGGTGGCCTTGGAGGGCTTTACATCGGAACCGGCTACGGTCACGCCGTCCTTTTTCAGCATTAGGGCCAGTCCCGACATACTAACGCCGCCAATGCCGCAAAAATAAACCCGGGGGTATTGGGTTGCAAATTCTGTATTCTTCATAAATTTACGCCTCTTTTTCGAGATATGCTCATTTGGAATTAACTATACCATAAAATGCGCCGGAAACAAAGGGGTTTGTTTAGAAAAATGAAAGGGCGGCCAAAGGGGAGGGGAGGACCGCCCGGCCCGGGACGTGGTGAAATTCCCGGGCAGAAATGGGGATAAACCTTGCCAAGCCATGGGTTCATGTGCTATGATAAGCGTGATCTTACCAACAGCGGGCCGCTTTGGGCCGGCCGGATAAGAGGACACTTTAAGGAGGAATTGCGGCATGGAAATTACAGATGTACGGGTTCGCAAGGTCAACAAGGAAGGCCGGATGAAGGCGGTGGTCTCCATCACCTTCGACAACGCCTTTGTTGTCCACGACATTAAGGTTATCGAGCGGGAAGAAGGCCTGTTTATTGCGATGCCCAGCCGGAAAACGGCCGATGGGGAGTACCGAGATATTGCCCACCCCATCAATGCCGAGACCCGGGAGATGATTCAATCCTGCGTACTGGAAAAGTATGCGCTGGCCCTTTTGGAAGAGGAAGCCGCCGCCCAGCAGGACTGAGTACCCAGAAAAGCTCCGACCCCCCTCGGGGCTTTTCTTGTGCTTGTACAAAACCGGAAACGGGAAGTGCGGCTTTTCGGCGATTGGGAAAAACAAAAGCTGAAATAGAGAA
>CAKTER010000238.1 GCA_934552695.1 uncultured Eubacteriales bacterium | reverse complement strand
GGACGAGGAGCAAATATTAACCAGGTTGTTCCCCACCAAAATGCCCCCCAGCAGTTGACTGGGCTTCTCCAGCATTTTGGCAATTTTATCGGCGTTTTTTACACCGTCCTCCACCATGCTCCGCAGGCGGATTTTGCTTAACGACATCAGCGCCATTTCCGAAGCCGAAAAAAACGAAGACAGCCAGACCAGAACCACCAGTCCGACGATTTTGGCTATACTGCCAGGTTCCAAAAATCATCACACTCCATCCCATTTTCCAGGTTGGGGCAAGGCCGGGCCAATCCCGCCGCCCCCTCTTTTGTTTGTTTTGTTACAGCCGGGCCAGCCCGCTTTCCCGGGCCGCTTGCGCTACGGCCTGTGCCACGGCCGGGCACACCCGCTTATCAAAGGCCGAGGGGATTACATAATCCTCCCGCACCTCGTCCCCCACCAAATCCGCCAGGGCCTGGGCCGCCGCCAGCTTCATCGCCTCGTTAATGTCCGAAGCCCGGGCGTCCAGCGCCCCCCGGAAAATCCCCGGGAACGCCAACACATTGTTAATCTGGTTGGGATAGTCGCTGCGGCCGGTACAAACCACCCGGGCCCCACCGGCCAACGCCTCCTCGGGGAAAATCTCCGGGGTGGGATTGGCCATGGCAAACACCACAGCGTCCTTGTTCATAGTCGCCACCATCTCTTTGGTCAAGAGCCCCGGCGCCGAAACCCCAATAAACACGTCGGCTCCGGGCAGCACCTGGGCCAAGGACCCGGAGAGCCGCCGGGGGTTGCTTTCCCGGGCCAGCTCGTTATGGGAGGGGTTGGCGTAGGTTTTATCCGCCGTAATGGCCCCGTCCTTGTCGCAATAAATCAGCTCGCCCACGCCGCCGGCGGTCAGCAGCTTGCCAATGGCCGTCCCGGCAGAGCCGGCCCCGGAAATCACCACCCGGGCGCTTTGCAGGGTCTTTCCCACCAGCTTTAAGGCGTTCATCAGCCCCGCCATGGCCACCACCGCCGTGCCGTGCTGGTCGTCGTGGAACACGGGGATGTCGCAGACCGCCTTTAACCGGCGCTCAATCTCGAAGCACCGGGGAGCGGAAATATCCTCCAGATTGATGCCGCCAAAGCTCCCCGCCAGCAGGCTGATGGTTTTTACAATCTCATCCACGTCCTTCGACCGGACGCACAGGGGAATGGCGTCCACATCCCCAAAGGCTTTAAACAGGGCGCACTTGCCCTCCATCACCGGCATCCCGGCCTCGGGGCCAATGTCCCCTAAGCCCAGCACCGCCGTACCGTCGGTAACCACCGCTACCGTATTCCACCGGCGGGTCAGGGTGTAGGACAGGGCCGGGTCGGCCTGGATGGCCAGGCAGGGCTGGGCCACGCCGGGGGTGTAGGCCACCGAAAGCTCGTCGGTGTTGGTGATGGGCGCCCGGCACACCACCTCGATTTTTCCTTTCCATTCGGCGTGCTTTTCCATGGCCAGCGCTTTATAATCCATTGCCAAAACTCCTTTAATAAACGCATTTTTTCTGTTGGTTTGCGGGTTTAAGCCAAAAATCTCACTCGATTCACACTTTTTTAGTGTAGCATTTTTCCCGTAAAAAGTAAAGGCCGGGGGTGCGTCCCCGTCCCTTGCAAAGCAAAAAGAGCGCCTCCGAAAATCTCTTAAAAAATAAAAAAGACCGGCGGCAGAAGCCCGTTCTCTGCCGTCAGCCTTTTCCTTTTCGTTTTCCATTCCCTTACAGCACAATCAGCCGGGTCAGCCC
>CAKTER010000237.1 GCA_934552695.1 uncultured Eubacteriales bacterium | reverse complement strand
TGCGTATCGTATGGGACGCCGAGGATATGCCTCGGGAGTTTGAGGAGGCCCGGAACGAGGCCCTGAAGGCCTTTGGCGACGATATCATCTTTTTGGAAAAGTACCTGAAGGACCCCAAGCACATCGAGGTCCAGGTGCTGGGGGACAAATACGGCAATGTGGTGCATTTGTATGACCGGGATTGCTCGGTCCAGCGCCGGCATCAAAAAGTAGTAGAGTTTGCCCCCGCCGACTCCATTTCCATGGCTACCCGGCAGAAGATTTTTGACTGTGCCATTAAGGTGGCCCAATATGTAAAGTTTAAGAGCGCCGGTACCCTGGAATTTTTGGTGGACTCCGACGAGAACTTCTACTTTATCGAAATGAACACCCGAATTCAGGTGGAGCACACCGTCACCGAAATGATTACCGGGGTGGACCTGGTACAGGCCCAGATTTTGGTGGAGGAGGGCTATGCCCTGAATTCTCCCCAGATTGGCATTGCTTCTCAGGAGGATGTGCGGGTCAACGGCCACGCCATCCAGCTGCGGGTCACCACCGAGGATCCGGCCAATAACTTTTTGCCCGATACCGGCCGGATTAGCGTGTACCGTTCCGCTGCCGGCGCCGGGATTCGTTTGGACGGCGGCACCGCCTTTACCGGGGCCGAAATCCTGCCCTACTACGATAGCCTGCTGGTCAAGATTATTGCCCACGACCGGACCTTCCACGGCGCCATTCAAAAGGGCATCCGGGCGCTGAAGGAAACCCGTATCCGGGGCGTAAAAACCAATATTCCGTTCCTTATCAACGTGCTGCAATGCCCCGAGTTTGAGGAGGAGAAGTGTACCACTACCTTTATCGAGCGGACGCCTTCTCTGCTGCAAATCTCCACCGGACAGGACCGGGCCACCAAGATTGCCGAATACATCGGCAACAAAATTGTGAACGAATCCAAGGGCCAAAAGCCCGAGTTTAGCAAGCCCGTGCTGCCGGCGTTCTCCGTAGACGCACCCAAATGGGGGATGCGGGACGAGTTTTATAAGCTGGGGCCCGAAAAGCTGGCCCAGAAGATTGTGGCCGACAAGCAGCTTTATATTACCGATACCTCCATGCGGGACGCCCACCAGTCCCTGGTGGCTACCCGGATGCGGACGAAGGATTTGCTGGCCGTGGCTCCGGCTACCAATGCCTTTTTGCAGAACGCCTTCTCCGAGGAGGCCTGGGGCGGCGCTACCTTCGACGTGGCCTACCGGTTCCTGAACGAATCCCCCTGGGTACGGCTGGAGGAGCTTTCCAAGGCTATGCCCAACACCCTGATTCAAATGCTGCTGCGGGCCTCCAACACGGTAGGCTATACCAGCTACCCCGATAACGTGGTGAAGGAGTTTATCCGCCTTTCCGCCGAGCGGGGCGTGGATGTGTTCCGGGTGTTCGACAGCCTGAACTGGCTGGAAAGCCTGAAGCGGCCCATCGAGGAGTGCTTAAAAACCGGCAAGCTGGTGGAGGGCGCTATTTGCTACACCGGCGACCTGCTGAATCCCAACGAGAAAAAGTACACCATCGACTATTATGTGAGCAAGGCCATAGAGCTGGAGGCCATGGGCTGCCACCTGTTTGCCATTAAGGATATGTCGGGCCTGTTAAAGCCCTATGCGGCCAAAAAGCTGATTACCGCTCTGAAGCAGGAGCTGAAGATTCCCGTACACCTGCATACCCACGACTCCACCGGCAACGGCGTCAGCACCCTGCTGATGGCGGCCGAGGCCGGGGTGGATATTG
>CAKTER010000236.1 GCA_934552695.1 uncultured Eubacteriales bacterium | reverse complement strand
AAAAATATCGTAAATGCCGGAAACCATTTGGTAGTGGGGCAGGGTCATGGTGTACCGGGGGTTTAAAATAGAGAACCGGGGCATAACGGCCTCGTTTTTAAACACATGCCCAATCTTTTGGTGGGTAGCGGTGTTGGTAATAACCGACCCGGCGTTCATTTCCGACCCGGTGCCGACCATGGTCAGGACACAGCCGACAGGGACGATGGGGCAATCGGGCTCTTCAAACCGCACATAGTATTTTTCCCAAGGGTCGTCGTTGCAGTGAATGGAAACCGACACGGCCTTGGAATAGTCGCAGACCGAGCCGCCGCCCACGGCCAGCAGCAAATCGGCGTTGTGGGCTTGGGCAATGGCCACACCCTCCCGCACCTTGTCGGCGGTGGGGTTGGGCATCACACCGGCAATCTCGGCTACGTTTTTCCCCGCTGCCTTTAAAACTTCCATGACGGCGTCGTAAATGCCATTGGTTTTAATCGAGCCGCCGCCGTAAACCAGAACGACGTTGTTCCCATACTTGGGCAGTTCTTTGGCCAAACCGTTCAGCGCTTTTTCGCCAAAGTACAATTTGGTGGGGTTACAATACACAAAGCTTCCGTTCATGGGGGTTCCTCCTTTTTAAGCGGGGTTCAATTTGAGTTTTCTATACTGAGTGTAACATAGAAACCGGGCGTTAGGTCAAGATTTATTTTGAAAGGGAGCGGGATATCTTGCGGCGCAGTTTGGCGAAGGCAATTTGGCACAGCCCGCCTGGTGCGGGTTATTCATTCCCTTCCACAGCCAGAGGCACCGCCACCTGGGTGATGAACCGGTTTTTATCGGTGTGGTGGGCGGGGCCCTCCAAATAGATATGCCGGCAGCTACCGGCGATTTTTTGGTCACGGGCAGCGGCCCAGGCCAAAATGCTCTCTCGGACGGCAGGCAGCTCATCGTAGTCCCCGTGCCAGGTGATGTACAGCGCCCGGACTTCGGGCAGCCGGGTCACAAACTCGCCGGTGCTGCCCTCGGGGATGGCAATGCAATAGGAGATGAGGTTGGGATCCTCCAACGGGTATTCGATAAAAAACATCCGCTTGCTGGTATCCGAGCCGTATTGGCGCATGGCCGGCGGGATGACCTGCCGCAGGTGCTCCTTTCGCTGCTCGATGGTCTCGGCCCGGAAGGTGCGCCGGTAAACGGTTTGCCGGGGCAGGGTGATAAGCCGGGGGCTTTGGCTGTTGTCCTCCTGCCGGGCCTTCAGCTTTTCGATGCTTAAATTTAACTCGTCCCGCATGGTTTCCAAACGGCGGATAAGGGGCTCCATCTCGGTTTGGTCATTAAAATAGGAAGAAATCTCGTCCAGCGATAGCCCCAGATTTTGAAAAATGCGAATCATCCGGATGCGGGTCAGGGTATCGGTGGTGTAGTACCGGTTACCGGCGGGCCCCTCCTTTACATCGGGAGCTAAAAGCCCCCGGGTTTCGTAATTTAAAATCATCCGTCGGGTCAGGCCAAGGGAACGGGCCACCTCTCCGATGGTCAGTAATTGCTGCGGATTGCTTGTAACAATTTTCGCCATTTTTTCCTCCCGGGTCTTGCATCGTACATTGGTGTACGGTGTATATTTTGTTTATGATAGCACGATTGGAACTAAATACGCAAGAGGAGGGTATTGTTTTTTTAAAAAACTTGGGTTCGCTTTCGGAAAATGTTACGGAAAGCTAGGAGGAACACAGATGAAGAAAAGGATTTTGAGTGTTCTGGTAACACTCAGCATGGTGCTGGCG
>CAKTER010000235.1 GCA_934552695.1 uncultured Eubacteriales bacterium | reverse complement strand
GTGCCAATCTCGTCGGCAATGTACAGCCGGGTTTGGTAGTCCAGGGCCGAAAAGGGTTCGTCCAACAGCAGCAGCCCCGGCCGCAGGGCCAGTGTCCGCACCAGCGCCACCCGCTGGCGCATTCCCCCGGAAAGCTCGGCAGGCAGCCGGTCCCGAAACCCTGCCAGCCCGTATTGCTCCAACAGCTCCAACGCATAGGCCCGATTTTCCGCAGTCAGCCGATTTTTTATCTCCAGCCCCAGCAGGGCGTTCCGCTCAATGCTCCGCCATTCCAGCAGGTGATCCTTTTGCAGCATATACCCCACGCCGTCGGCGGCCCGCAGCACCACCTGACCCTGGGTGGGCCGAAGCATTCCGGCAATCAGCGAAAGCAGGGTGGACTTGCCGCAGCCGGAAGGCCCTACAATGCTGATAAACTCGCCGGGCTCCACCGCAAACGACACGTCCGTCAGCGCCCGGGTCTCCCCCGCCGGAGCGTGGTAGGTCAGGCCCACGCCCCGCAGCTCTACCAATGGCTCCACGCAACCGCCTCCTTTTGGGATTACCCTGCCATTATACGCCGGCAGCCCCAAAAGGTTCCTGTGCCAATCCTATACCCCCCGCAAATCAAAGTCCGGCGTCCAAGCCGCCGTAGCGGCTTCCTTGCCTTGCCGGTAGCCGTTGTGCAAGCCAATGGCAAAAAAGTAGTCCACCACATCCTCGTATTCAAAGCTGGTGACCCGGCGGTTCAGTGCCTTTACCTCCGCCGCCCGGTACAGCGGGGTGTATTGCCACAGCAGCGATACCCGCACCTCCGGGCCCAGGTTGGCCCGCACCCAGTCCAGCACCCGGCGGGAGTCCTTCCGACAGCCGGGCAGCACCAAATGCCGCACAATCATCCCCCGGCGCATCACGCCGTCGGCGTCCAGCACATCGGCCCCCACCTGCCGCCGCATTTCCAAAATGGCCGCCGCAGCGGTTTCAAAATACCCCGGGGCCGCCGAGTAGGCCCGGGCCAGTCCGTCATCCCAATATTTTAAGTCGGGCAGGTAAATATCCACCAGCCCCTCCAGCTGCCGCAGGGCCTCAACCCGCTCGTAGCTGTTGGTGTTCCACACCACGGGAAGGCAAAGCCCCTGCGCCTTAGCCAGCCGCAGCGCTTCCGCCACCTGGGGCAAAAAGTGCCCCGCCGAAACCAGGTTCAGGTTGTGAACGCCCCGGCCCTGCAGCTCCAAAAAAATTTCGGCCAGCCGCTCCACCGATACCTCCCGGCCTATCCCCCGGGCGCTAATCTGGTAGTTTTGGCAAAACAAACAGCCCATGTTGCAGCCCGAAAAAAACACCGCCCCGCTGCCCCGGCTGCCCACAATCGGCGGCTCCTCCCCCCGGTGGATATCTGCCAGCGCCACCCGGGGTAAGCTTCCGCCGCCGCACCGGCCTATGCCCCGGCTCCGGTCGGCCCCACAGGCCAAAGGGCATAGGGTACAGCGGGTCAAATCCCACTCCATAGTTTTGTCTCCTTTTTCATTCCTGTGTATCCTCCCCAAAAACTCCCACTGTTTTTTTGTCGAAACTTCCTTTATAATGGGCTTAGCTCACAAAGGGGAGGGATTTTTATGCGAGAATACAAAATGCAAGTCCAAACCGTGGCCGTGCTGGCCCGGGTAGTCTGCGACGGCTGCGGCCGGGAGCTGGAGCCCCGGGAGGACTTTTTGACCATTGAAAAAACCTGGGGCTACCACTCTCACCGGGACGGGGAAACCACCCGGCTGGACCTGTGCGAAGCCTGCTTTGATA
>CAKTER010000234.1 GCA_934552695.1 uncultured Eubacteriales bacterium | reverse complement strand
GTGTTTCAAGTCTTCGTTTTCGGCGTTGAGGGCGGAAATGCGCCCGGCCTGCTGCAAATACCGGCGGCCCAAATCCGGGTTTTCCACCGGCTTTAACCGGGTGGGGGCGGCCGCAACCGCTGCCCCGGGCTCTTCCGGGGGCGCTGGCGGGGCAGGCTCCTCCGGCGCAGTGTCTGGTTCCGGCTCTTCCCAAGGCGGGCGGTCGCCGGGAAGGGCTTCCGGCGGGGGCTCTTCCCAAGGCGTTTCCGCTGGAGCCGGGCTTTCGGACGGGCCGGCTTGCTCCGCAGGGCCCGGCTCCGGGGTTTGGGCGTCCTCCTCTAAGGCGGCTGGCGGTTGGTTTTCCAGCGGCGCTTCGGCGGAAAGGGCTTCGGCGTCGGGGGCGGCAGGGACAGCGGCCTCCTGGTTGGCTTCCCACTCTTCCAGCCGGGCCCGCAGCTGTTGCAGCTCTTCCTGCTGACGGTGAAAGGCTTGGCCAAGGCGTTGGTGCCGGGCCCGCAGCTTGGAGTAGTCGTCGGTCAGATTGATGGCCAACAAAATATAAAGCATATCCGGCGAAAGGTTTTGCATGGCCGGGCTTTGCTGTAATTCGGCAATGCGACGGTTTAAATAAGCCCCCAGCGAGCGCAGATATTCTGCGGATTCATCGCCCACCAGCGCAATTTTGGTGTGGCCGATGGTCATTTCAATGCGTTTTGGTTCGGACATCCCCGGGCTCCTTTCCGTAAAGCGTGTGCTTTAAAAAGTATAGCATATTTTTGGAGGGAAAGAAAGCGAGAATGCGGGTGAACTCGTTCGATGAAAGGAGTCGGAAAAATCTTGACCGGAGCGGGACGGCCCGGTACAATAGAGATGGAGTCCGTTGCGGAAAAGCGAGAGTAAGGGAAAGAAAACGGAAAGGAGCTTGCATATGGCGCACGAGGACGTGGTATTGCGGGAACAACGGGGGAATATTTTGATTTTGACCATCAACCGGCCCCAAAACGGCAATGCGGTCATTCCCGAAATGGCCCAGCTGATGGACCGGTACTTGAATGAGGCGGAAACCGACGATTCGGTGGCGGTGGTGATTTTGACCGGTGCCGGGAACAAGATTTTTTGCGGCGGTATGGACCTGAAGTTTTTGGCCCAGTACCCCGAGCGGGCGGCGGAGTGCAAAATCCCCGGCCACGGCTGGTGCGCCATTCCCGAACGGTATTTCCCCAAGCCCTTGATTGCGGCGGTAAACGGGTTTGCTTTGGGCGGCGGCACCGAACTGGCCCTGGCCTGCGATTTGATTGTGGCGGCCGACACGGCCCAATTCGGCCTGCCCGAGGTAAAGCGGGGGATTTTTGCGGCGGCGGGCGGCCCCATCCGGCTGGCCCGGCAGCTGCCCCGGGCCACGGCTCTGTATATGGCCCTGACCGGGGACTTTATCCCGGCCAAGCAGGCCCAGGCCATGGGCTTTGTTTCGGAAGTGGTGCCTCCGGCGGAGCTGATGGATGCCGCCCTGGCGCTGGCCCAAAGGATAGCCGCCAATGCGCCCCTAAGCGTGCGGTTTACCAAGGAGCTGTTGTATAAGTCCATGGATATGACGCTGGAGGAGGCCTTTGCTTATAGCCATGCCGCCGGGCAGGCGGTGCTGGCTTCCGAGGACGCCAAGGAGGGCCCCCGGGCCTTTGCCGAAAAACGGGAGCCGGTGTGGAAGGGCCGATAAGCCGGGCTTGGCAGAAAAAACTTTTGGGAGCGGGGTACACCGCTCCTTTTTTATGCGCCAAAGCGAGCTGGGATGAGGCCGGGCTCCGCTTT
>CAKTER010000233.1 GCA_934552695.1 uncultured Eubacteriales bacterium | reverse complement strand
GCAGGGAGGTAACCATGCTTTTGCCCACCCCGCCCTTGCCGCTCAGGACGGCAATCACTGTTTTGATGTGCGACCCCGGATTGGGCTCCAGTCGCAGGCTGGCCGGGCCGGTTTTCCGGCTGGCACAGTCCGCCCCGCAGGTATCGCAATTGTGAGTACATTCTTCACTCATTCGGGTTCCCTCTTTTCCTTATGGTTGCGGTAAACCGCCTAGCCCAGTACCTTGCCCAGCACCCGGAAGGCATCGTAGGGGCCAATGGGGATAGGCGCATACCGGGGATTCAGCGAGATTAGCCGGGGGCCCTCCCCCAGCCGCTTACAATACGCCTCCCCGTTCAGCACAAAAATGCCGATTTCCCCGGGGCGCAGGGTAGGCTGCTGGCGCACAAACACCAGCTGACCATGGGCAAACCGGGGACTCATGCTGTCGCCGCTGATCCGCAGGGCAAAGTCCGCCGTCCCCGGAACGGTATCGTCGGTTTCCATCATTTCGCAGCTGTCCCCGTCTAAAAACTGGCCGGTGCCCGCCGAAACCGGCAAATCATACAAGGGAATTTGCCGCCGGTTCCCCCGCCCGGTTCGCTGGTTACCAAACTCTGGGCTTTGCTTTAGCAGACTTGCATATTCCCGTACCCGTTCCCGGCCTGCCTCGGTTAACCCCGCCAGCAAATCCGGCTGTGCGGGGGCCAGACCGCAAAAGGCCGCCAGTACATCCCGTACCCGATACAGGCGGCACAGGGCCAAAAACTGCCGCCCGTTGGGCTGGGTGTCTCCCCGTTCCCATTTGGAAATTCCCCGCTGGGTCATGGGCAGCCCCTGCTCCGTTAAATAGTCCGCCGCCTGGGTTTGGGAAAGCCCCGCCTGCTTCCGCAACGCCTGCAAACACGCTCCCAGTTCCATGGTTCCGCCTCCTTCCGCCTGTGCTTTGTCCTTAGTGTAGCACATTCTCAAAAGAATAGCAAGCAAAGAAACGCATTTTTTGGAGTATTTTGTCACTTGAATACTCTGTTTAAGAGTGTTATAATGGGAATAACCCCAAAACAGGGACAGAGCCGGCAGCTTCCAACGCTCTTCCCTTAAAAAGTGGAGGGACGCCCATGGAACGCACGATTTTTCACGTCGATATGAATAGCTGTTATGCCAGCATCGAGTGCCTGTACCACCCGGAGCTACAGGGCCGCCCGGTGGCCGTAGGAGGTAGTACCGCCGCCCGGCACGGCATTATTTTGGCCAAAAACGAGGCGGCCAAGGCCTGTGGCGTTTGTACAGCCGAAGCATTGTGGCAAGCCCGGCAAAAATGCCCCGACCTGGTGATTTTACCGCCCCGGTTTGGGCTGTACACCCGGTTTTCCCGGCTGGCCCGGCAAATTTACTACCAATACACCGACCGGGTGGAGCCCTTTGGGCTGGACGAGGCTTGGCTGGATGTAACCGACCCAAGCCTGTCCCATTGGGCCGCTGCCGAGGCCCTGGCCCACCGGCTGCGGGAACAGGTGAAGGCGGAACTGGGGATTACCGTTTCCATTGGCGTTTCGTTTAACAAGGTGTTTGCCAAGCTGGGCAGCGACTACAAAAAGCCCGACGCCGTTACGGTTTTCTCGCCCCACAACTTCCGGCAATTGGTATGGCCCCTACCGGTGGGCAACCTATTGTATGTGGGGCGGGCCACCCAAAAAAAGCTGGCCCTGTGGGGCATTGATACCATTGGCGCCCTGGCCCATACCGACCCGGCCCTGCTGTCCCGTGCCTTTGGCAAATGGGGGGCTATTTTGCACGACTTTGCCAACGGCCGGGATAACGCTCCCGTCTCGATAGCCGGAGCAAAAGCCCCCATGAAAAGCATGGGGCA
>CAKTER010000232.1 GCA_934552695.1 uncultured Eubacteriales bacterium | reverse complement strand
GTGCCGATGTACCGGCCCTTCCGCAGCACCGTTACCCGGTCGGAGACCTCCATAATCTCGTTTAGCTTATGGGAGATAAACAAAATGCTCTTCCCCTCGGCCGCCAAATTTTTCATAATCTGCATCAGCTCTTCAATCTCCTGGGGCGTTAAAACAGCGGTGGGCTCGTCAAAAATCAGTACCTCGTTGTCCCGGTAAAGCATTTTTAAAATCTCTACCCGCTGCTGCATCCCCACGGTGATATCCTCCACCTTGGCATCCAGGTCTACCCGCAGGCCGTAGCGCTCCGAAAGCTCCTGTACCTTCCGGCGGGCTTCTTTTTTTTGCAAAAAGCCCAGCCGGGTGTCCTCGGCTCCCAGCACGATGTTGTCCAGCACCGTAAACACGTCGATAAGCTTAAAGTGCTGGTGAACCATCCCAATATGCAAGGCCGTTGCATCGTTGGGGTCTTTGATATCCACCACCTGACCGTCCTTTTTAATCACCCCGGCCTCGGGTTGATACAAGCCGAACAGGACGCTCATCAGGGTGGATTTCCCCGCACCGTTTTCCCCCAGCAGAGCGTGAATCTCCCCCCGCCGCAGCTGGAGAGTGATGTCGTCGTTGGCCCGAATCCCGGGGAATTCCTTGGTGATGTGAAGCATTTCGATTACAAACTCTTCCGAGCGATCCATGCCTCCACCTCCTTCTCCTTATGTATTGGATGATAACAAATGGATAAAAGGGTAAAAATTTGTACAAGCCGAAAAATATACATACAAATTTATTATACGGACTTCCCCGAAAAAATGCAAGATTGAGCGGCAATCCTCCTGCAAAAAAGGCGATTTGTACAGAAACCGCCCCCGGCATAAAAAGCAACCGCCCCCAAGCCCGGCGGGCCGCCGCAAAACAGAAAAAAGGGAAGAGCCAAAGCTCTTCCCTTGGGAGTGTAAAACTTACTCGATAACGTTCAGGGTCAGATGGTCGGTGCTGGCCAGGTTGTTGTAGTCGGCATCCACAACCAGCTCGCCGGACTTAATGGATTCCAGCAGGGCATTGTAGTCGTCGGCGGTAAACTTGGTCATGGACCAGGTCTCGGTGGGCAGGCCCACAGCGGCGTCGTTGGCGCCCAGGCTGGTGGCTACGCCGCCGATTTCGTCCCATGCGCCGTCATAATGCTTGGCAACGGCCCATTCGGTAGCGCTGCTCAGGCCCTTCATGGCCGAGGTCACAACGGTATCGGATTCGAAGGACTGGTCTACGTCAACGCCAACCACAAAGCCGTCGTTTTCGGCAGCGGCCGCCGCCACGGAGGCAAACATGGAGCCGCCGCAGGCAAAGATGATTTCGGTGCCGTTTTCGTACCAGCCGTTGGCCATGGTCTGCAGCTCGGGCGAAGCCTGGAAGCTGGAGCCATACAGCCAGGAGTAGTTCATGTCAACCTTTACATCCATCGCTTCGGCAGCGGCGTTAGCGCCCTGCACAAAGCCATAGCCATACCGGCAGCAAGCCGGGTTGGTGCCGCCACCGCCGCCGGTGAAGCCCAGCTTGGTGAAGCCTTCTTTTACCACGGCATAACCGGCCAGATAGCCGCTCTGCTCTTCCTTAAAGGAAATGGGGGCTACGTTGGTCAGCACTTCGTCGTTGACGCTCAGAGGATAGCCGTCCACAAAGATAAAGTGGGTGTCGGCAAATTCGGAGGCAGCCTTGGTCAGCGCAGCTTCCTGCATAAAGCCGGCACATACCACTACCTTGGCGCCGGCGTCTACGGCGGCCTTCATGGCGTCGTAACGGTCGTCGTCGGTAGCCTGATCGCCGTTGGCAGGCTGATAATATTTGTAGGACAGGCCGTGCTCGTAGGCATAGCCCTTTACGCCGTTCCAGGTGCCCTGGTTGAAGGACTTGTCCTTCAGCTGACCCACGTCGGTGATAAAGGCTAC
>CAKTER010000231.1 GCA_934552695.1 uncultured Eubacteriales bacterium | reverse complement strand
CCGCTTGGGGGCTTTTTTTGTACGAAAAAATGTGTTACACTGGTAAAAACGAGTGCTGGAAAACGGAGCAAGGAGGCCCTTATGAGATATATCAGCGAGTTGCGGGAAGGCGAAAATGTGGTAGGCCATTACCTGTGCAAAAGCAAGCAAACCTTAAAATCCAAATCGGGGAAGTCGTATCTTTCGCTTAAGCTACAGGATAAAACCGGAGTGGTGGACGCCAAGGTGTGGGATTTACATAACGACATTAAGGCGTTTGAGGAAAACGACTTTATTAAGATTGACGGGGATGTTTTGATTTATCAAAACGACAAGCAGATTAAAATTCGGAAAATTCGGCGGAGCATGGAGGGGGAGTACGACCCGGCGGACTATATCCCCACCACCGACAAGGACATCGACCAGATGTATGAAACGTTTTTGGGGTACATCAAAACCATGAAAAACCCCTATCTCAAGCAATTGTTGCAGGAGATTTTTTTGAATACCCCGGATGTGAAGGCGGAGTTTAAGTACCATTCCGCCGCCAAAACTATCCACCACGGCTACCGGGGCGGGCTGCTGGAGCATAGCCTTTCGGTAACGGAAATTTGCGACAGCGTGGCCGGGCGCTACAAGTATTGCAACCGGGATTTGCTGGTAGCGGCGGCCATGCTTCACGATGTGGGCAAGGTGCGGGAGCTTTCCGACTTCCCCGCCAACGATTACACCGATCAGGGCCAGCTGCTGGGGCACCTGATTATTGGGATGGAAATGGTCACCGAGGCGGTGGGGCGGATTCCCGGCTTTCCGGTGGACTTAGAAAACCTGATGAAGCACTGTATTTTATCCCACCACGGGGAGTATGAGTACGGTTCTCCCAAGCTGCCCTCCATTACCGAGGCGTTTATCCTCCATTGTGCGGATAACCTGGATGCGAAAACCAAGGTGATTGAGGAAATGATTGACGCCGACAGCACCCAGGGCAAGTGGGTGGGCTACCAGCGGATGTTGGCCCGCAACATTCGGAAATCGGACTTTTAAAGGCAGAGGATTATGAAAGAAAAACCACCGGTACAAAAAAACGAAATCGTAACGGGAGAGGCGCAGGGGATGACGGAGGCCGGCGCCGGAGTCGTTAAAATCCACGGGTTTACCTTGTTTGTCCCCGGGCTGCTGCCGGGGGAGCGGGCCCGTATCCATGTGTTGCAGGTAAAAAAACGGTTTGGGTTTGGCAAGGTACAGGAGCTTTTGGCGCCCTCGCCCCAACGGGTCACGCCCCGGTGCCCCCATTTTGGCCGCTGCGGCGGATGTACGTTGCAGCATTGGGATTATGCGGCCCAGCGGGACTGGAAGCAACAGCGGGTAACGGAATGCCTGGAACGCATTGGCGGACAGATCTCTCCCCCTGTGGCCGAAACCCTGGGGATGGAAACCCCCTGGCGCTATCGGAATAAGGGGCAATTTCCGGTGGCCGGGCCGGTGGGGCAGATGCAGGCGGGGTTTTATGCGCCCCGGAGCCATCGGCTGGTGCCGGTGACGGATTGCCTGTTGCAGCAGGAGGTATGCAACCGGGCGGCGGCGTTGGTGGTGGATTTTTGCAACCGCCACCGGATTCCCGCCTACGATGAGGCCGCCGGAACGGGACTTTTGCGGCACATTTTGACCCGGCGAAGCTTTACCACCGGGGAGCTGATGGTGTGCTTGGTGGCAAACGGCACAAGCTTTCCCCAGGCGGAGGCGCTGGCCGGGGAGTTGGCGGCGTTGCCGGGCATGAGCAGCTTGGTGTTGAATACCAATACCGAGCGCACCAACGTGATTTTGGGGCGGCAGGTGCAGACCCTGTGGGGGAAGCCTGCCATCACCGAAACCCTGGACGGGCTTTCGTATCAAATCTCGCCCCTGTCGTTTTTTCAGGTGAACCCGGTGCAAACAGAAGTGTTATATAATACTGCCATCCGCTATGCGGGACTGACCGGGAATGAAACC
>CAKTER010000230.1 GCA_934552695.1 uncultured Eubacteriales bacterium | reverse complement strand
GCTCGTAGGGGACCTCGCTGTACCGCTGCAAGAGCTGCATCAGCTTGGCCATCAGCATGGAATCCTTGCCGCCGGAAATGCATACGGCAATCTTGTCCCCGCTTTGGATAAGCTCGTAGCGCTTGACGGCGGAAATAAAGGGATTCCAAATGGTTTTGCGGAACTTTTTCTGGATGCTGCGTTCCATCAGCTGATAGGGCTCCAGTTCTCGTTTCATGGTACCAACTCCCTGTAACTTTGGTCGAAAATGACCTTAAATTCTTCCAGCTCGGCGGCGGTGGTTTGGTGGCTCAGGCTAATGCGCCAGGAGGACAGGGCGTTTTTCCGGTCCCGGCTAACGGCAAACACCGCCCGGGAGGGGGTGCCGTCGGTGGAACAGGCGGACTTGACCGACACACAAACGCCTTTTTCTCCCAGCGCCCGCTGGAAGGCCGTGCCCTTGACCCCCTGGACGCTCAGGTTCAGGATGTGGGGGATGGCCGTAGCGGGGCTATTGATGCGCACCTTGGGATAAGCGGCGAAAAACGCCCGCAGGTCGTCGTTGTGGCGGCGGACGGTTTGGAGACGTTCCTCCAATTCCGGCAGGGCCAGCCCCAGAGCCGTTTCCAGGGCCACGGCCAGCCCCAATGCGGGGGTGCCGCTGCGGTAGACCGTGGTGCTGGCGCCGCCGTGGATGAGGGGCTCGATGGCCAGCTCCTGCCGCTTAAACAGCAGGCCGCTGCCGTTGAGGCCGTAAAATTTGTGAGGGGCCAGGCTAACGGTGTCGCAGCCCGCAAAGGAAAAGGGGATTTTCCCCAGGGCCTGGGTGGCGTCCACATGAAGGCGGCACCGGGGGAAGTCCTGGAGGATGGCCTGAATGCCCGCCAACGGCTGCACCGTGCCCAGCTCGCTGTCTACGGCGGTGACGGCTACCAGCACGGTGTCCTCCCGCAGCAGCTCCGCCAGATTTTCCAAATCCACCTGCCCGTTCCGGTCGATGGCCACCAGGTCGATTTCGTAGCCCTGCTCCTGTAACCAGGTCAGGCAGCCGCTGACGGAGGAATGCTCCAGGGGGGTGGAAAGAATGTGGCGGCCCACATGGCGGCCGGCCCGGGCCAGCCCCCACAGGGCGGTGTTGTTGGACTCGCTGGCCCCGGAGGTATAAATCAGCTCGGTGGGGCGCACCCCCAGCCGGGCGGCCAGGGCCTCGGTGGTTTGGGCCATTTTTTCCCGGGCGGCCCAGCCTGTCGGGTGGTTGGCGTTGGGGTTGCCGGGGTAGAGCTGTTCGGTTTCACAAAAGGCGGTCAGTACCCGGGGATCGACCGGGGTATTGGCCGAATAATCTAAATATATCATAAGGTTAAGAGGTTCCTTTGCTATGCTTGGATGGTGCTTTGGGTGCGGTGGGAAGGCTGCGCCTTGGGTATGGGGGGAAAACGGCAAAAGGCCCCGGCCTGTGCCGGGACGCCTTTGGCAAAGGGTTAGGATAAAACCTGCGAGATGGTGCCGCCGCCTACCACATACTCGCCGTCGTACAGCACCACGGCCTGTCCTACGGTAATGGCCCGTTGAGGCTCGTCAAAAATCAGACGGATGCGGTCGGGGCCGTCGGGGTACACGGTGGCCCATTGCTCTGCTTGATGGTAGCGGGTTTTGGCCTGTACCCGCCGGGGAGCCTCCAGCCGGTCAAAGGCAATCCAGTTCATATCGCCGGCGATGAGCCCGGTGTGGAAGAGCAGGGCCTCGTCCCCTACCGAAACGGTGTTTTGGGCCATGTCCTTTTCGTACACGTACACCGGGCGGCCCAGGCTTAGGTTTAGGCCCTTCCGCTGGCCGATGGTGTAGCGGACGGCCCCCTGATGCCGGCCCACCACGGCGCCTTCCGGAGATAGGAAGTCCCCCGGAGGATAGTGCTTGCCGGTGTATTGCTCCATAAACTTCACATAGTCGCCGTCGGGGACAAAGCAGATGTCCTGGCTGTCGGGCTTGTGGGAATTGACAAAGCCCTGGGC
>CAKTER010000229.1 GCA_934552695.1 uncultured Eubacteriales bacterium | reverse complement strand
CCATGAGCACCCTGACCAGCCAGCCCTCTATGAACTCGCTGGTGTATGCCCTGAAGAACACCGAGCGGGATACCGGCCTGGATTGCGACGAATTGGCCGCCCTGTCCCGGTACTACGAAAACGTCCGCAAGGTGTATGCCAACTTTGAAAGCGGCATGAAGAACCCCAACACCGAGATTTACAAGTACGAAATCCCCGGCGGCCAGTACTCCAACCTGCTGGCCCAGGTGAAGGAAATGGGTTCCGAGGACAATTTTGAAGAGATTAAGGAGCTTTATAGCCAGGCCAACGACCTGTTAGGCAACATTGTAAAGGTTACGCCCTCGTCGAAGGTGGTCGGCGACTTTGCCATCTTTATGTCGAAAAACGGCCTGAACAAGGATAATATTCTGGAGGCCGGCGCCAACCTGTCCTACCCCGACTCGGTGGTGGACTACTTTATGGGGATGATTGGCCAGCCCGACGGCGGCTTCCCCGAGGAGCTGCAAAAGGTAGTGCTGAAGGGCCGGGAGCCCATTACCTGCCGCCCCGGCGAGCTGCGGCCGGCAGAGGACTTCGACAAGATTCGGTGGCATTTGGAGGAGGAATACTCCAACATTGGCCCCATTGGCATGTATAACATCATCAGCTATGCCCTGTACCCGAAGGTCTACGACGATTTCTGCAAGCACTACGAGTATTATAACGACGTGAGCCAGCTGGATAGCGATGTGTACTTCTATGGCTTGCGGAAGGGCGAGGAAACCATTTTGGATATTGGCGAAGGGAAGCGGCTGTTTATCCGCTACATCGAAATGTCCGAGCCCGACGCCGAAGGCAAGCGGATTCTGACCTTCGAGATTAACGGCAGCATGCGGGAGATTTCGGTGGTTGACCGGCATCAGGAGGCCAAGAGCGAGCGGAAGCCGAAGGCCGATAAAAACAACCCCGCCCAGTTGGGTAGCTTTATCCCCGGCACCGTGAGCAAGATTAACGTCAAGGAAGGGGACTCCGTGACCAAGAATCAGGTCTTGATGACGGTAGAAGCCATGAAGATGGAAACCTCGGTGGTGTCCAGCGTGTCCGGCATTGTGGATAAGATTTATGTCCAGCAGGGGGACCGGGTCGCAACCGGCGATTTGCTGATTTCCTTTATCATCTAAAAATATCCGAAATAACGAAAAGGCCGGTGGGAAACCACCGGTCTTTTGTTAGGGGCGAGGAAAAGAAAGGAAAAGAAAGGAAAAGGGCAGAAGAAAAGCAGAGAAAGACAGGACAGAAAGAAGAGGGTGAGAGAACAAGGGAAAAGACTATCCAAGAGGGTTTTGGCTCCCTTTCCCCGGCAGGGGGCCGCTATGAGGCCGCCGGCAGTGGGGGCAGCCGATGGGGGGCAGGCCCTGAGCCAGGGCCGGGGTCTCCCGCAGGGTACATTTTCCGTCCTTTTGAAACGAGCAGACAGCGGTACAACAAATATCCATCGTTAACACCTCGTTCCCAGTTTGCCCCGTTTATTAAGATTTTATTTCAGTTTCGACAAAGCCCATACACAGCCCTTAAATTTTGATAGAATAAGGGCAGATTTTTATGGGACGGAGGGACTGCCATGAGAAAGAAACAGAACCGGGCGTTGGCGGCGCTGGGGCTGGCAGGGCTAGTGGTATTTGGCGCTGGGGCAACGGCACAGGCGGCGGTTGTAAATATGACGTTGGTATACGATGGGAAAGCGCACGCTTATGCGGCGGAGGAAGTCCATTTGGTGGTAGACGGCGAGACCCTGACGGGGCTGGATATGCCGCCGGTGATTGTCAACGACCGGACGCTGGCCCCGTTGCGGGCCATTGCCGAAAAGCTGGGAGCTACGGTGAACTGGAACGGCGATACCAAGGAGGCGTATCTGGTTAAGGATAACAACGTGGTGGTGGTGCAGATTGACAATGCCACCGGCTCCCGGAACGGAGAGGCCTTTGCCATGGATGTGGCTCCCAAAATCATTAACGACCGAACCATGCTGCCGGTGCGGGCC
>CAKTER010000228.1 GCA_934552695.1 uncultured Eubacteriales bacterium | reverse complement strand
GGTCACCCGCTTGCTGGGGGGAATCTGCTGGCCGGTAAAGTAGGGCTTTAAGGGCGCCATACCGGAGTTGATGAGCAACAGGCTGTTATCGTTCACAGGAACCAGCGAGGCGCTTTTCAGCCGCAGGTGATCCTTGCTTTCAAAGAACGAGAGAAACGCCTCCCGGATCTCATTGACTCCCATATACTTCATTGTCGTTTCCTCCTTATAAAAAATCGCCCCAAATCGAAACGATCGGGACGAAAAGCTCTATACCGCTCCTACCGCTTTGGTTATGGGCAAAAACTACACATTTGATTATAAAAAGCCCCCTAGGGTTTGTCAACGCTTTTTGAGGATTTGGCCGATTTTTGCCATCCCCCGGGACAGTGCCTCCTCGCTTACCCCGGTAAAGCACAGCCGGAAGGCCCGGCTTTCGCCCTCGTCCAACAAAAAACGACTGCCGGGAGCCACCAACACCCCTTGCGCCCGGGCCTCCCCGGCCACGGCCTCCGCCGGTTTCTCCCCGGTGCCAATCCACAGGCATACCCCGCCGCCGGGGGGCGTAAAATCCCGCAGCCCCGCCATCCGGGCAGCGATGAGCGCCTTTTTGTAGCGCTCCTTCCCAAACCGCCGCACCCGCTCCCGGTGGGCCGTCCAGTTCCCGTCGGAAAAATACCGGCAGGCCGCCTTTTGCAAAAACGAGCTGGTAGCAATATCGGTGGTGAGCTTGGCTTTTTCCATAGCCGACCCCAGCCGCCGGGGAAAGGCCATCAGCCCCAGCCGAAACCCGGGCATCAAAATCCGGGAAAAGCTTTTGATGTAAACCACCCGGTTCCGATGATCCAGCGCCTTTAAGGGCAGCGGCCTCTCCTCCCCATAATACAGGTCGGAAGCCGTATCGTCCTCAATCACAAAAAAGTCGTAGTCCTCGGCCAGCTGCAGCAGCCGCCGCTTTTTGGCCAGGGAATAGGAAATCCCCGTAGGCGTTTGGAAATTTGTCATCATATACACCAGCCGGGGGCGATATAGCTTTAAATAGGCCTCCAGCCGTTCCATATCCATGCCGTCCGGCTCCAGCGGCACATCCAGCAACCGGCCGCCCCGGGACAAAAAAGCCGCCGCCGCCCCCGAAAAGGTGGGACGCTCCAAAATCACCACGTCCCCGTAGTGGAGCAGGGCCTTGGCCGCCAAATCAATCCCCTGCTGGGCCCCGGAAACGATTTGCAGCTGATCGGGGGGCACCCGCAGGCCATCGGCAGCCAGCATCCGGCTCAGCACCTCCCGCAGCGGGCCAAACCCCCGGCTATCCTCGTACCGGAAGGCGTCGCCGCCCTCCTCCTCCAGCAGGGCTTGGAAAATTTGGCCAAACTCCCGGGAGGGGAACAAGTCCCCGGGCAGCTCGCTTTGGATAAAGTTGATCGCCCCGGCCTCCGCCGGCTCCGTCCAGCGCCGCAGGCTTTCCACCGGGGCGGGCACCTGCTGGTAAGGGATGGGGGATACAAAGGTACCGCCGCCGGTTTGCCCGTACACCGCCTTTTTTTGCTCCAAATACCGGTAGGCCGCCGCTACCGTGGCAGGGTTCACCCCCAGGGCCGCCGCCAGCGGGCGGATGGCCGGCAGCTTGCTCCCTGCGGGCAGCTCCTGCCGGGCAATCTGCTCCAAAACCCCTTCCCCCAGCTGGACATACAGGGGTTCTTTGGCCTTTTTATCCAGCCGTATGGTAAAAAATCCATCCATCCCGGTTCTCCCCTCCGTTGGCGTTTTCCTCGCTCCCAGCGCCCGTTTCCCCGGCACCCCGGTCATGGCGCCCCTTTTCGCCGGGCTTTTTCTGTCCAAACAGCAAACGGGAACCCCGCTTCCGGCGCTCCCGTTCTTCGATTTTTAATAAGCCCTTCGGCCGCCAATGCCCGGGTACCCCATAGCCTCCCGGTACTTGGCCACCGTCCGGCGGGAAATATCGATGCCCTGGCTGTTCAGCCGCTCGGTGAGCACCCGGTCGCGTAATGGGGCGGTCTTGTCCTCCTGCTCCCACAGCTCCCGCAGCCGGG
>CAKTER010000227.1 GCA_934552695.1 uncultured Eubacteriales bacterium | reverse complement strand
GGCTCCGGAGCTGCCGCCCATCATCAAAAGCACCGGCTTTTCCCCAGTAAACCCGCACAGGGCAAGCCCCCGCTCCCGCTTGCCGTCGAACAGGCTGGCCCGGATGGGCGTCCCGGTATACACCGCCTTCTCCCCCAGCCGCTCCGCCGTTTCGGGGAAGTTGGTGCAAACCACCCGGGCTGCCGGCAACGCCAGCCGGTTGGCCAGCCCCGGGCTCATGTCCGATTCGTGGATAATCACCGGCACCCCGCACTTTTTGGCCGCCAGCACCACCGGCACCGCCACAAACCCGCCCTTGGAAAACACCAGGTCGGGCCGAATTATTTTCATTAGCTTTTTGGCCTCGCCAATCCCCTTTAGCACCTGAAAGGCGTCGGAAATGTTCTGCTTCGACAGGTACCGCCGCAGCTTCCCGGCCGACACACCGTAGTAGGGTACCCCCTCGTTTTCCAGCAAGGTTTTTTCCACCCCGTTCCGGCTGCCCATATAGACCACCTCAAACCCCTCGGCCCACAAGGGCGGCAGCAGCGCCAGGTTGGGCGTCACGTGTCCGGCTGTCCCGCCGCCCGTTAATAAAATCTTCATGCCAATCCTTCCTCTCGGCTATTTTCTCCGGGCCCGGCCCGGCTTTTTACCCGGAATCATTCTAGCAGACTTTGGGGCAAAGAGCCATACTTTTTCGGTCTTTTTTCCCCGCCCGGGCATAAACTGCCAAAAGAACAAAACGGCGCACCGCTTTGGCCCTTGCCGGGCTGCGCCAAAGGAGAGAATCTTATGCGCTATCCCTATTTCCATGTCCCCGCCCCCGCCGCCCCGGCCCTTTCCGCCAGCGAGCGGGCCCTGACCCATAAGCCCGACCAAAAACTGCTGGAGCTGCTTTTGGCTGCCCTCCGGGACGAGACCCAGGCCGCCGCCGACTATACGGCCCTGGCCCAAAACGCCCCGGCAGAGGCCGCCGCTTTGCTGCTGCCGTTGGCCGCCGACGAACTGCGCCACGCCGCTTATCTCCGGGAGCTTTATAAAACGCTAACAAACCAACCCGCCCCGGAAGCCGCCCCGGCGGTTAGCCCGCAGCCCTATACCCAGGAAAACCTGCGGCGGCGCCTGCCAGAGGAATGGGAGGACGCCCGGAACTATCGCTCCCTGTATTTGTCATTTTTAAACCGGGATATTCGAGACGTGTTTTTCGAGCTGATGACCGATGAAATGCTCCATGGCCAAACAATTCTTTATTTGCTGGCGCAAATCAAGGAGTAAATGCTCTTTTGCCCTTCTCTTTTGCCCTTGCCCTTCTCTTTTGCCCTTGCCCTTCTCTTTTGCCCTTGCCCTTCTCTTTTGCCCTTGCCCTTCTCTTTTTTCTCCCCCTCGCCCCTCTCGTCCCCCTCTTGACCTCCCCTTTGGGTTGTGATACCATCAACACAAAGAAACACACCAGCGAACATCCGCCACACAAGGGAGGTTTTTGTATGGACGACTGCATTTTTTGTAAGATCATCGCCGGGGCCATCCCCTCGGCCCTGTTATACGAGGACGAGGACTGCAAAGTGATTTTGGACCGGTTCCCCAGCGGCGAGGGCCATGCCTTGGTGCTGCCCAAGACCCACGCCGCCACCATTTTCGACATCGACCCGGCTTTGGCCGGGCGGCTGTTTACCGTAGCCGCCAAGGTGGCCCGGGCCATCCGGGAGGCTACCGGCGTAACGGATATGAACGTGCTGCAAAATAACGGCCCTCTGGCCGGGCAAACCGTCCCCCACTTCCACATCCATCTCATTCCCCGGCGGGAAGGCGACCGGGTACTGGAAATGTGGCAGCCCACCTCGCCCACCGACGAAGAGATCGAAGCCATGCGGCAAAGGATTCTTGCCTTGCTGTAAGTCCCGGGGCCTCCCGGCCTTCCCCCTTTTGCCCGATTGCCCTCCCCAAGGAGGGCATTTTCTGTTTCCCCTCCTTTCCCAGCCCTCGGATTTTTTGTTTTTGCAACGGCGCCTTCGATTTTCCCGTCGGTTTTCTGTTCATTTTTCCTATTTTGCAAAAATTCGGCCCCTTTCCCCAAACTCTGTCCCGCCTGTCCCGTATATAAGCCAAAGACC
>CAKTER010000226.1 GCA_934552695.1 uncultured Eubacteriales bacterium | reverse complement strand
CCACCACCTTCCGGTCACTCTCCCGCTGTGTCTCGGCCGAGCAGCTTAAGGAGGTATCCCCGCCCAAATACTGGTTGGTCACCGTTTCCATCGCCACCATGTCGAATTCCTCGCTCATGCCGTACCGGGTAATCATGGCCCGGGCCAGCTTGGTGGCCTGCTCAATGTCGTTGGAGGCCCCGGTGGTGATTTGATGGAACACCACCTCTTCCGCCGCCCGGCCGCCGGTAAAGGTGCAAATCTTATCCTCAATTTCCTGCCGGGTCAGCAGGTACTTATCCCGCTGCTCCACCTGCATGGTATAGCCCAGCGCCCCGGAGGTTCGGGGGATAATGGTGATTTTTTGCACCGGGGCGGCGTCGGTGAGCCGGGCCGCTATCAGCGCATGGCCAATTTCGTGGTAAGCCACAATCCTCCGCTCGGCGTCGGACAACACGGCGTTCTTTTTCTGGTACCCGGCAATCACCACCTCCACGCTTTCCTCCAAATCGGCCTCGCACACCACGCTCCGGTGGTTCCGCACCGCATGGAGGGCCGCCTCGTTGATGATATTGGCCAGCTCCGCACCGGAGGCCCCGGAAGCCATCCGGGCAATGGTATGCAAATTCACGTCGGCGTCCAGCTTCACCTTTTTGGCGTGAACCTGCAAAATGGCCTCCCGGCCTTTCAGGTCGGGCAGCTCCACCGGAATGCGCCGGTCAAACCGCCCGGGCCGGGTCAGGGCCGGGTCCAAGGATTCGGGCCGGTTGGTCGCCGCCAAAATAATCACGCCATTGTTCCCCTCGAAGCCATCCATTTCCGTCAGCAGCTGGTTCAGGGTCTGCTCCCGTTCGTCGTTGCCGCCGATCTGGCCGTCCCGCTTTTTGCCAATGGCGTCAATCTCGTCGATAAACACAATGCAGGGAGCCTTTTCCTTGGCCTGCTTAAACAGGTCCCGTACCTTGGAGGCGCCCATGCCCACAAACATCTCTACAAATTCCGAGCCGGAAATGGAAAAGAACGGCACCCCGGCTTCCCCGGCCACGGCCTTTGCCAGCATGGTTTTGCCGGTTCCCGGAGGGCCCACCAGCAGCAGGCCCTTGGGCATGGAGGCGCCTACGTCGGTATACTTGACGGGGTTGTGCAAATAATCCACCACCTCGGCCAGGCTTTCCTTGGCCTCGTCCTCCCCTGCCACGTCGTCAAACCGAATACCGGCGGTGGACTGCACGTAAATCCGGGCGTTGCTCTTCCCCATGCCGAACATCATGGAGTCTTTTCCGCCCAGCTGCTGCTCCAGCTTCCGGGCCATGTATTGCCCCAGCCCCACAAAAATCAGCAACGGCAAAATCACCGAAAGGAAAAAGCTAAGCAGGGGCGACATGGTGGTGTCGATATCCCGGGAAAACTTGGCCCCCGAATGATACAGCCGCTCCGTCAGGCCGGGGTCATCCATCACCCCGGTTTTGTAAATGTTCTGGTTATCGGCATCGGTAAACAGAATTTGGGTATCCTCCACCTGCACCTGTCCAATGCTTTTCTCCTCGATCATGCTCATAAAGGTGCCGTAGTCCACCTCGGTGACCCGGGGCTTTATCATCATGGGCATGACCAGCAGGTTAAACAGCACCAGCACCGCCAGCACAATCCCATAATAATAGTACAAGGGTTTTTTCGGGCTTTTTACTTCTTTCACAGTTGTCCCTCCTTAGGGGTTGCCGCCTCCGGCCCGTCTGCCATTGCCTTTACCGCCACCAACAAGGCAAACTCGGCCGCCTGCATCACAAAATCCAAAACGTACTCCGCCGTTACCAACCGTTCCTCGGCTGCCTCCTCCTGGGCCTCCCTCGCTTGCCGAGCCGCTTCCCGGGCGGCGGCCTCCCCAATCAGAGCTTCCACCGTCTCATAGGTATCGGCCAACCGGTGAACAACCCCCGCCCGGCTTTTCTCCATTTTTTCCCACAAGGCCGCCCGGCTATCCCGGTATTCCCGGGTCATGGCATCAGCCTCTTGGCATAGTCCCTCCCAATCGCCGTCCCGGCCTCGTTCAACCCGGCAGCAAAGCCGTTCCAGCCGGTTGTCCAGCTCTTCCATTTTTACCGATAAACATGCCTGTGCCATTTGTTCACCCCCTGTGTCTGCCTTTAGTATAG
>CAKTER010000225.1 GCA_934552695.1 uncultured Eubacteriales bacterium | reverse complement strand
GGGCAAATATTGCATTTTTTCTTCGTTCCAGTCCCGCAGCACCTCCAGCATATCCCGGGCCACCGCCTGGGCCCCGGCTAAATCGTGCTCCCGGTAATTCCCGCATTCCCGGGGCTTGGTACCGGGAATCTCCCCGGAAAAATCCGCAATAAAGGCAAAGCTTTCCTGCACCAGTCCCAGGGCCTCCCGGGGGGTCAGGCTGTCCCGCAGCAGCAGATAAAACCCGGTGCGGCACCCCATGGGCCCCACATACACCACCGCCTCTGCCGCCCCGCTGTTCCGGGCATAGGTGGCAAACAGGTGCTCAAAGGTATGCATGGCCCCGTTGGGCAAGTAGTCCCCGCCGTTGGGCTTTTTCATCCGAATATCGTAGGTCACCACGTCCCCATCGATGCGGGAAATGTACATTCCCTTTTCCAGCACGTCGTGGTTTACCGTAAAGCTGGCAATCTGTTTCATGGTTCCTCCTCCTGCTTTCCCACCGGGAGTTCCCCCCGCACGATGGGGGCCAAATCGGCCACCGTTTTGCAATAATACCGGCTTTCCCATTCCATAAATGACCGAATCTCCGGGATTTGGTGGGCCCAGCCCGCACAGGCAAAATCCACCCCGCAGGCCCGGGCCATTTGCAGCCCCGGCTTTAAATCGTCTACCACCAGCACCTCTTCGGGCCGCAGCCTCAGTTGCCGCAGCACCTCCTGCAAGGGCCACCTGTTAGGTTTTCGGTGCTCCGGAGGCTGTTCCCAGCCAAACACCAGCCGGGGGGCAGGCAGGCCGTTTTCCCGGTAGTCCCGCAAAATATTCTCCCGCACGGAATGGGAAATCACGCAAAGCTCCCCGCCCTGCGCACAAAATCCCTCCAAAAGCTCCCGCATTCCCGGGAAGGCCGGGGGCACTCGTCCGGCAATCTGCCGCAGCCAGTTTTTTGTCTGCCACTCCATATCCGCCGGGGTAAACCCCAGGGTCCCCTCGCAAAACGGAGCAAAGCCCGGGTCGAAGTTATACCGGAAGTAGTCCTCCAGTGTCAGCTTCATCCCCGGCCGCAGCGTTGCCAACGAATGGAGGAACGCCGGATAATGCAGGGCCGCCGTGCTGTTCACCACCGTATCGTCGTGATCCAGCACCAGACACCGATACCGCAAGCCGCTTCCTCCTTTAAATCACATAGTCGTTGCCGGGTTCCGTTTTGGGCACCAGGTCTGCAATGGTATAGCCATCCAAAAACTCGTTGATAACCCGGTCAAATTCCCGCCACATGGGCAAGGTAACGCACATTGCCGTGCGTTCACAAGGCTCGGCCCCCGGTTCCAGGCAGGCCACCGGCGCCAAGCTGCCCTCGGTCAGGCGCAAAATGCTGCCCACCGTGTATTCCTCGGGTGCCCGGCTCAACCGGTAGCCTCCGCCCTTCCCCCGCAGCCCTGTTAAAAAGTGCTCCCGTACCAGCACCTTTAAAATCGCTTCCAAATATTTTTCCGAAATTCCCTGTCGGGCAGCAATCTCCTTTAGGGGAATGTAGCCGTCGGTTTGGTGCTGCGCTAAATCAATCATCACCCGCAGCGCATAGCGTCCTTTTGTTGAAACCACCATAGCGGTTCCTCCTTTCTTAACCTATCATACCATGGGGTTTATAGGATTTCAATGTTTTTTCCAAAAATCTCTTGACAAAGGGCCTGCGGCATTTTATAATCCCTATAAACCTATACGAAAGGTTGGTAATTTAAATGCGGATTTTTCATACCCCGGCTGCCTTTTTCCGATGTAGTCCCTCATTCCACAAAACACCGAAAGAGAACACCTAAAATCGAAAAAGCACTCACCTATTTTTTAAGGAGGAAATCCCCATGAGTAAAATTTATACCTCTGCTGACCAGCTGATTGGCAAAACCCCGCTGCTGGAGCTGACCCACTTGGAAGCCGCAAACGGCTTAAAGGCCAAGGTTTTGGCCAAGCTGGAGTATTTTAACCCGGCTGGCTCTGTAAAGGACCGGATTGCCAAAGCCATGATTGACGACGCTGAAGCCAAGGGGCTTTTAAAAAAAGGCTCCGTTATCATCGAGCCTACCTCCGGCAACACCGGCATCGGTCTGGCCTCCGTGGCCGCCGCCCGGGGCTATCGCATCATCATTGTCATGCCCGAAACCATGAG
>CAKTER010000224.1 GCA_934552695.1 uncultured Eubacteriales bacterium | reverse complement strand
GGGCCATGGAGCCCAAAAAAATACAAGCCAGCTTGGGGTTGATGATGAAAACCATTACCGTGGAGCCAATCAAAATCATGGGGGCCCGGGTGAAAATGCGGATAAAAATAGCAATGGCCCGCATGGTGTTTACCGTGTCCCCCATAATCCGGGTGATGAGGGTGGCGCTGCCGTTTTTGTCCACATCCGCCGGAGACAGGGTGAGGACGTGGGCAAACAGGTAGTCCCGCAGCCGGGTGGAGTAGCCCATGGAGGCCTTGGCGGCGCAATATTGGGCAATGACCGCAAAGCCCAGCCCTACGGCTCCCAAAATCAAAATCCATTTGCAGCTTTGCAGCACCAGCGCCGTGTTTTGGGAGGGAATGGCCAAATCAATGACCCGGGCCATCATCAGGGGGATCAGCAGGTCGATAAAGGCCTCGATAAACTTACAGATGGGCCCGCCAAAAAACTCCTTGCGGTAGGGGCGCACAAAGGGCCACAGCTTTTTTAAGGTTTCCAAAAATATCCCTTCTTTTTCGCCAAAATTTTCTTGCTAACGTAAGAATACCATAGTAAAATCTATATGAAAACTATCACTTTTATTGAGATAGTATACCTATTTGGTATGGGAGGAAGCGCTTTGGAGCTGCGTCAGCTGGAGTATTATGTTTCGGTAGTGGAAAACGGGAATATTTCGGCGGCGGCAAAGGTGCTGAACTTGTCCCAGCCGCCCTTAAGCCGGCAAATCCATTTGCTGGAGGAAGAGCTGGGGGTGCAGCTTTTGGTGCGGGGGCCCCGGCAGGTGACCCGGACAGAAGCGGGACGAATCTTTTATGAAAAAGCCAAAACCCTGTTGGCCCTGGCCGAGGACACCCGTCAGGAGCTATGGGGTGTGGCCGCCGGCCGGCAGGGGCGGATTTCGCTGGGAGTGATTTCGTCTTCCGGGAACACCGGGATTACCCAGGCCATTGCGGCCTTTCACCGGGACTACCCCCAGGTGCGGTTTCGGGTGTGGGACCGTACCAGCTTTGATTTGGTAGAGCTGGTGCGGAACGGAGTGGTGGACCTGGCGGTGGTGCGGGGGCCCCTCCACACCGAGGGGCTGGAAAGCGTCCGATTGTTGGAGGAAACGCTGGTGGTGCTGGGGGACGAGCGCTTTTTCGCCGGGCTTCCGGCAGGGGACTTGCACTTTTCCGATATGGAGGCCCTGCCCTTGCTGCTGCCGCGACGGGTCATTGCCCTGTGGGATGATGCCCGCAAAGGGGATGGCCGCTGGAACGAGGTAGCCTCTTTTGACGACACCCGGACGGCGGTGCTGTGGGCCCGGGCCGGGATGGGAGTCACGCTGGTGCCCCGCTCCATTGCCGAGCTGTTTGGCGTAGGGCTGTGCTGCCGGGACTTTGACGAGCCGGATATGGCCAGCGTGATTTTGGCGGTGTGGCGGGCCGATGCGGTTTTGCCGTTGGCGGCTCAAAATTTGCTGCCCTATTTATATGAATATTTGGGACGAAAGGGGAATGAGGAGGCATGAGTATGGAAAACCGGGAACTGGTTCGGCTGGCAGAATGGATTGCCCAAAGCGATAACATTGTGTTTTTTGGGGGAGCCGGGGTCTCCACGGAAAGCGGCATCCCCGATTTTCGCAGCGCCGACGGAATCTATAACACCCAACGGGTATATGGCCGCTCCCCCGAGGAGCTGTTGAGCCACAGCTTTTTTGTGGCCCATCCGGAAGAATTTTACGAGTATTATAAGAAGAACCTGGTGTTTCGGGAGGCACAGCCCAACGCCTGCCACAAAGCGTTGGCAGAATGGGAGGCCGCAGGGAAAGTCCGGGCTGTGGTGACCCAGAACATCGACGGCCTGCACCAAAAGGCGGGCAGCCGCAAGGTGTTGGAGCTCCATGGCAGCATCCGGCGGAACTATTGCATGAAGTGCGGGCGGCCGTTTGGGGAGGACGCTGTGCTGAACGCTCCGGGGGTGCCCCGTTGCCCCGATTGTGGGGGGATAATCCGGCCGGACGTGGTGCTTTACGAGGAGGCGCTGGATGGGGACGTGCTGGAGGCGGCGCTGACGGCCATTGCGGCGGCGGATATATTGATTGTGGGCGGCACCTCCTTAGTGGTGTATCCGGCGGCGGGGCTGCTGCGCTATTACGGCGGAAAACGCGTTGCCGTGATCAACAAGACGCCGCTGAGC
>CAKTER010000223.1 GCA_934552695.1 uncultured Eubacteriales bacterium | reverse complement strand
CGTCCAAACCATCCAATATCAGGTGGTCACCTTAATGACCACCAACGGGCAGGCCCCCTTCCTTTCGGTCAATATGTACCTGAACGAATGCGGGGACAACGAACAGCTCCGCAGCGATTTGGCCCTGATTATCGAAGAGGTTTTAAAGCAGCGCATTAAGGGCGTAAAAAACGAGGCCGGGGTGTGGGTAACGCCCGCCTTCCCCAAGCTGCTGTATGTGCTGGAGCCCGATAACATCGAGCCCGACGGGAAGTATTATTACCTGACCGAGCTGGCCGCCCGCTGCACCGCCCGGCGCATGGTGCCCGACTATATCTCCGAAAAGAAAATGCTGGAGCTAAAGATTGACAAAAACGGCGACGGCAACTGCTACCCCTGCATGGGCTGCCGCAGCTTTTTAACACCCTACCTCAATACCGAGGGCCAGCCCCAGTACTACGGCCGGTTCAATCAGGGGGTTGTCACCATCAACCTGCCCGATGTGGCTTTGGCCTCCGGCGGGGATAAGGACAAATTCTGGGAGATTTTTGAAGAACGGCTGGAGCTGTGCCACAAGGCCCTCCGCTGCCGCCACGAGCGCTTAAAGGGCACCCTCAGCGACGTAGCCCCCATTTTGTGGCAGCACGGCGCCCTGGCCCGCCTTAAGCCCGGCGAAACCATCGACTCCCTGCTGTACGGCGGCTATTCCACCCTAAGCTTGGGCTATGCCGGGCTGTACGAATGCGTTAAATACATGACCGGCCACAGCCATACCGAGGAGGAGGGCAAGCCCTTTGCCTTGGAAGTGATGCGCTACATGAACCACAAATGCAAGGACGAGTGGAAGGCTGCCGAAAACATTGATTACAGCCTGTACGGCACCCCGCTGGAATCCACCACCTACAAGTTTGCCAAGGCCTCCCAAAGCCGCTACGGCGTGGTGCCCGAAGTCACCGACCACGGCTACATCACCAACAGCTACCATGTTAATGTGCGGGAGGCAATCAATGCGTTCGACAAGCTGTCCTTCGAGGCCGAATTCCAGGAGCTTTCCCCCGGCGGCGCCATTTCCTATGTGGAAGTCCCCAACATGAACGACAACATCCCGGCTGTTTTGGCCATCATCCGCTACATTTACGACCATATCATGTATGCCGAGCTGAACTCGAAGAGCGATTATTGCGCCTGCTGCGGCTACGATGGCGAAATTCAAATCGTCGAAGAGGACGGCAAGCTGATTTGGGAATGCCCCCAGTGCGGCAACCGGGATCAAAACACCATGACCGTAGCCCGGCGTACCTGCGGGTACATTGGCACCAACTGGTGGAATCAGGGCCGTACCGAGGAGATTCGGGACCGGGTGCTCCATGTGTCCCTGCCCACCGTCCACTTGACCCCGGCGGCCAAGGCTTAAGTGCCTGCCCCTCCCCTTGTCGATAACGGGACGGCCCTGTGCCGTCCCGTTTGTTGCGATTTGCCTTCCGGAAAGGAGCGTTTGGATGAATTACGGACAGATTTTCGACTGCGATACCGCCAACGGCCCCGGCATCCGGGCGTCGCTGTTTGTGTCCGGCTGCCCCCACCATTGCCCCGGCTGCTTTAACCAGGAGACCTGGGATTTTGACTACGGGCTGCCCTATACCGCCGAAACCCAAAGCCTGCTGCTGCAAAAGCTGGCCCCCGGGCACGTGGCAGGGCTGACCCTGCTGGGGGGCGAACCCCTGGACCCCCGCAACGTCCCGGAGCTTCTGCCGACGGTACAGGCGTTTCGGGAGCGCTTTCCCCACAAAACCCTGTGGGTTTACTCCGGCTATACCTGGGAACAGCTGCTGGCCCGCCTGGCTCAGGGCGAAGAGCCCCTCCGGAAGCTGCTACACCTCACCGACGTCCTGGTGGACGGCCCCTTTGTGCTGGCCCAAAAAAATATTTCCCTCCCCTTTCGGGGCAGCGCCAATCAGCGGATTTTAGACGTCCCCGCCTCGCTCCGGGCCGGGGCGGCCCGGTGGGTGGCGGCCTATGCGCCGAAGGAATCCTTGCCATAACTGCGTCATTTAAACAGGGGCCTTTGCGCCCCTGCTTTTTTTGCAAAAAAAACAGGCCTGTTTTGGTCAGCTCCCGACCGAACAAGCCTGTTTTCCATCCTCCCGCCGCCGACTGTACAAGGCGGCTTCCCCGTCCCGGGGGCGTTTTTGTTTTTTCCCGC
>CAKTER010000222.1 GCA_934552695.1 uncultured Eubacteriales bacterium | reverse complement strand
GCGTGGACGTGACGGCGAATGTGTACGACGAAGCCACCAAGACCGTGAACGTGGCCCAGGTTACCGGGAACCTGATTATTACCGCTACGGGCATTGCGCCGATCGAGCACACCATTACGGTGCAGGTCACCGGCGGTACGGCTACCCCCAACGGGGCGGTTTCCGTCATTGACGGCACTGACCTGACCGTTCGGTTTGCGCCCAACCGGGAGTTTATGCTGGAAAGCGCAAAGGTGGATGGCCAGGATGTGACCCTGACCGCCGATAACAGCTATACCTTTACCGGCGTGACCGACGACCATACCATCGAGGTGGTCTTTAAGGCCCGGCCGGTGGTAGATGACGGGCTGATGGTGATTACGGCCCGGGCCGGCGAGGGCGGAAAAATCAGCCCCTCCGGGAAGGTGGAGGTCAGCGAGTACAACGATCAGACCTTTACCATGACGCCGGATGCCGGATACCGGATTGCGGATGTGACGGTGGACGGAGAGAGCGTTGGCGCTGTGGAGAGCTACACCTTCCCAAGCGTGCGGGATAACCACACCATCGTTGTCAGCTTTGTGAAGAATGACGATACTACCGGTACGAACCCCGGCGGTGGGAACGGAGGCGGCTCCGGCACGAACCCCGGCGGCGGGAACGGAGGCGACTCCGGCACGAACCCCGGCGGCGGGAATGGAGGCAACTCCGGCACGAACCCCGGCGGCGGGAACGGAGACAACTCCGGTACGAACCCCGGCGGCAATGTGGCCGACCCGGTGGCAACCGGCGTAGCCGAGCTGCTGGATGTGGCCGACCACAAGGCGTACCTGTTTGGGTACGAGGATGGCAGCTTTGGCCCCGAACGGATGATGACCCGGGCCGAGGTCAGCCAGATGTTCTACAACCTGCTGAACGAGAAGAACGTGACGGTTACTACCCGGTTTGCCGATGTGGCGGAGGACGCCTGGTATGCCCGGGCCGTTCACACCCTGGCGGCGCTGGGAATCGTAGAGGGCGTAGGCAACGGGAAGTTTGAGCCGGAGCGGAAGGTGACCCGGGCGGAGTTTGCGGCGCTGGCCGTGCGCTTTGCCAAGGCGAACCCCAACGGCAGCGCATCCTTTACGGATGTGGCGGCGGACGCCTGGTACTACGAGGCGGTGCAGACGGCGACGAATTACGGCTGGATTGCCGGGTATGCCGATGGGACCTTCCGGCCCCAGGAGACCATCACCCGGGCCGAGGTAACCAGCTTGACCAACCGGATGCTGGGCCGGGCTGTGGACGCCGGGTACGTGGCGGCGCACAGCGAAGCCCTAAAGACCTTTGCCGACGTAGCGGCGGAGTATTGGGCGTATGGCTCCATTATGGAAGCCACCAATAGCCACCGCTTTGTGAAGAGCAACGGCGTAGAAAGCTGGAGTGCAGCCGAATAAAAACGGATAGAAGAAAGGGCCCCCGAAAGGGGGCCCTTTTGGTTGGCAGAAAACAAAGGGAACGAATCAAAGCGCAAAGAATTAGGAAAGGTTAGGATAGGAAGGGAAAGGAAAGGATCGGGGCCGGGCCGTGAAGGCGGCGCCGGGACAAGCCCCAAGGGAAAGGGGGCAGCAAAGGCCCGGCACGGCGTTATAGCAAAAGGCCACAGCAAGCGGCTATCGAACGGCTGCCGTTTAGCGCAGCCGTTGCCCGCAATGAGGGCAATAGGCAAACCCCGATTCCAACGGGGCCCCGCAATGAGGGCAGGCGGGCTGACCGCTATTTCCCGCATCCAGCGGGGTTAGGTCGGCGGGAGTAATCTCCAAAGCCTCCCCCCGGGCAATGGCCTTGCCCACCTCCGGGTCCAGCTCGTACAAGGCATGGCAACAGCTCATTTGGACATAATAATGCCGGTTCCAGCGGAACAGCGGGATAAAAAACAAAGCCAGGCAGGTATAGCGCAAAAACACCCGGTAGCTGCCAAAAGCGCCGCAGGCGGGACAGACCCCGGCCTGCTGGTGGGGCAGCTCCTTTTCCCGGGGAAGCACCGTAGCAAAAAAGAACATGGTATCGCCTCCTGTGGATATTGTACGCTTTTTGGGGTGAAAAAACAAGGTTGGGCCGGGGTTTTCGGGTAAAGTGCCGGAAAATGGGAAAATGCTTTTCATAGCACAAAAAATGTGGTAAACTTAACATTATAGCGTGAAAACAACAACAAAACAGCCGACAGGGCGGCGCAGCCCCCTGCCTTGATGGGAGGAAACGG
>CAKTER010000221.1 GCA_934552695.1 uncultured Eubacteriales bacterium | reverse complement strand
ACGACTACGCCTCCGAGATTATCAAGGGCATTATCCTGTTCTTTTTGCTGGGGTGCGAATTCTTTATCAACTACCGTCTGATTTTCCGCAGTAAGGAGGCGAACTAAATGCAGCTGGTATTTTCCTTGACCCAATCTGCCATCTGGTTTGGTACGGTCATCCTCTTTGGCGCCATGGGCGAAATTTTGACCCAAAAATCCGGCAACCTGAACCTGGGGGTTCCCGGCATTATGGCCTTGGGGGCCGTAGGCGGGCTTATCGGCTCCTTCCGCTACGAAATGTATGCCGAAAACCCCACCGCCTTGGCCTGTCTGCTGATTACCCTGCTGACCGCCCTGCTGTTCTCTTTGGCCGGGGGGCTGGTTTACAGCTTTTTGACCATCACCCTGCGGGCCAACCAAAACGTCACCGGCTTAACCCTAACCATTTTTGGCTGCGGCTTTGCCAACTTTTACGGTGGCTCCCTGAACAAGCTGGCCGGCGGCGTGGGCCAAATTTCCCTGCCCATCACCTCCGGGGCCTTCCGGGCCACCCTGCCCGCCTTAAAGTCCCTGCCGGTGTTTAAGTCCCTGGGCTGGCTGGTGTATTTGGCCATCCTCATTGCCGTGGTGCTGCAATACTTTTTAAACCGCACCCGGACGGGCCTGAACCTCCGGGCCGTAGGCGAAAACCCGGCCACCGCCGATGCCGCCGGCATTAACGTGACCCGGTACAAATACCTGGCCACCTGTGTCGGCTCCCTCATCTCCGGGCTGGGGGGCCTGTACTACACCATGGACTACATCAAAGGCACCTGGGCCAGCGACGGCGGTATCGAGGCTCTGGGCTGGCTGGCCGTGGCCTTGGTTATTTTTGCCACCTGGAAGCCGGTGCGGGCCATTTGGAGCGCCTACCTCTTCGGCGCCCTGTCCTGGCTGTACTTCTACCTCACCGGGCTGAGCCGGGCCTCTCAGGAATTGTTCAAAATGCTGCCCTATGTCGTCACCATCTTCGTGCTGGTGATTGTCAGTATGCAAAACAAGCGGGAAAACCATCCTCCCGCCAGTCTGGGCCAGTCCTACTTCCGGGAAGACCGGTAGGTGCGTCTGTTTGGGGCCCTCCCGGGCCTTTCTCCCTGCCGCAAGGCGGCTGCAACGGTTCTCCGCCTTTGCATTTTCCTTTTTTCACAAAGTTATTCTTTGGCGCAGTTTCCCTGGCTGCGCCTTTTTTACGCCCGATTTTTCTTGGAAATTGGGCATTCTGCCATCTTGACAGTCCCGGCCCGGCAGACTATAATGAACAGGCAGACCACAAAATATAGCTAATTTTTTACAACAAAAACCTAAATATTGTTTATTTAAAAGAGGGGCTTTCCCCCCGCACACATACATTCAAGGAGGATGTCGGCATGAAACTAATCAAACGTAACGGCGAAGAAGTGAACTTCGACCGCACCAAAATCGAACGGGCCATCGAAAAAGCCAATGCCTCCGTCACCGGCGACGACCGGCTTTCGTCCGAGGAGATTGCCCGTATTGCCGCCGAGATTGAGGACACCTGCGCCAGCTTTGGCCAAACCCCCACCGTGGAGGAAGTCCAAAACATGGTGGAGGACCACATTATGCTGCTGGGCAAAACCGCCCTGGCCCGGAACTACATCACCTATCGCTACCGCCATGCCCTGCGGCGGCAGGCCAACACCACCGATAAAAAGCTGCTGACCTTGTTGCAGCACACCAACGAGGAAGCCAAGGTGGAAAACAGCAACAAAAACCCCGACATCGTTTCCGTCATGCGGGACTACATGGCCGGAGAGGTATCCCGGGATTTGAGCGAGCGGATTATTTTGCCCGAGGACGTGGTGGCCGCCCACAAGGCCGGGATCATCCACTTCCACGATACCGACTACTTTGCCCAGCCCATGCACAACTGCGACCTGGTCAATTTGGAGGATATGCTCCAGCACGGCACCGTTATCAGCAACACCATGATTGAAAAGCCCCACAGCTTTTCCACCGCCTGTAACATCGCCACCCAAATCATCGCTCAGGTGGCTTCCAGCCAATACGGCGGGCAAACCATCACCCTAACCCATCTGGCCCCCTTTGTGGATGTAAGCCGCCAGGCCATTCGGCAGGAGGTCCAGGCCGAAAACCGGGAGACGGGGATTCAAATGACCCCGGAGCAGCTGGAAAAGGTGGTTCACAGCCGCCTGCTCAAAGAGATTACCAAGGGCGTCCAAAC
>CAKTER010000220.1 GCA_934552695.1 uncultured Eubacteriales bacterium | reverse complement strand
TCGGCCAAATACAAGGCCACCAGCAGTCGTTTTTCCTGCCCCCGCAGCTGTCGGGCGGACAGGTTGGGACGGTAGCCCATGGAACGGGCGGTCTCCAAAATCAGAGCCTCGGTTTGGGGGGCAATGTGCCGCTCCCGGGCCTGCCCCCGCAGCACGATGGACACGGTGCTGAGAGAGAGCCCCGTCCGCAAGGCAATTTCTTTTAACGTGGCCATGCTCAGCCCTCCCAGTCGGGCAGTTCCATTTCCAGCAGGGCGTAGCTCAGGGTTTTGCCGTGAGCATCCAGAGCCAGCGACCGGGTGACTCCGCCGCCCAAAGCATGCTCCAGCACAAAGTTGAGGGCGTAAATGCCGGGGAGCTCGTACCGGGTCACAGCCCCCCGGGCTACTCCTCGGAAATAGGCGGAAACGGCCTCGGTTGTGACCTGTGCCTTCAGCCGGGGATAGTCGGCGGGGTCCCAGGCAATCACAGAAATGATGGAGGTATCGCCCTTATCGCCGGTACGGGAATGGGCCAGTTCTCGGAGCTTCATGCTTTCACCTCCCTTACTTCGACCTGCGCCTTGGCAGCAGATTGAGGAATGAACACCGAAGCCACCGAAACGATTTTCCGAACCTGCTTGACCGCACCGCCGCCGCCGCCGGGGCCGTTGGTGTACAGAGCCTCTACCTCGTCGCCGACCATGGCGGCGTTGACCCGGTCGGCCGTCCGGGCCGCCACCCGCAGCCGGACTTCGGGGGGGACGGGACCTGTAGCAGGGAAGAGGGAGTTGACCCCCAGCAGGTCAATCCGCAGCTCGGAATGGGAACAGCCCCGTACCTCCAACCGGCGGCGGACGATCTCCCCGGCCAGGGCAGCCCGCTCCCGGGCGGTGGTGCCGTAGTAGCTAATCTGGCCTTCGCCGATCCAGCAGTCCTGATAGCCCACGCTGACCTTATATTGTCCGTTGTGGGCCCGGCCCGTGGCCCCTTGCAGCTGTACCCGGTCGGGGCCTACCTGCCGGGTGGTTACACTGGAAAAATCGGCGGTGCAATCGGGGGTAAAATAGCGGGTAGGGTCCTGGATTTCGTACAGCAGCTGCTCCTGGCAGGTAGCCTCGGACACCAGCCCGCCGGTATCCGGCAGCTTGGTGATGGTGATGTCCCCGGCCTCGGTAATCTCGGCCAGAGGAAAGCCCAGGTTCCACAGCTCGGGCACGTCCTTCATCCCCGGGTCGGCAAAGTAGCCGCCGGTGACCTGTCCGGCGCATTCCAGCAGGTGCCCGGCCAAAATGCCCTTGCCCAGCTTATCGAAATCGTCGGCGGCCCAGCCGAACTCGTGGCGCAGGGGGCCCAGCACCAAAGCGGGGTCGGCTACCCGTCCGGTGATGACAATGTCGGCCCCGGCCTCCAGCGCCTCGCAAATCCCTTCGCAGCCCAAATAGGCGTTGGCCGAGATGACGGAATCCCCCAAAGAGGACAGGGGGTCCCCGGTCTCCAAAATGGGTAGGTCGGGGGAGAGGGTGGCCAGCACGTCGTCACCGGTCACGCAGGCCACCTTTAGGCCAAACAGCCCGGCTTCCCGGGCCAGCTCCCTCGTTTTTTGAGCGGCGGCTCGGGGGTTGGCCGCTCCCATGTTGGTAATGACCCGGGTGGGGTGGTCTTTTAGAGCGGCCAAAATGGCCTGCATCCGGTATTCCAGCAGGCTGTTGTAGCCCTTTTGTGGGTCGGCCTGCTTTTCCAGCTGAGCCAGAGCAATGGTGCGCTCGGCCAGGCATTCAAAAATAATATAGTCCAGATTGCCCCGGCGGATGAGATCGATGGCCGGCTCCAGCCGGTCGCCGCCATAACCGGCCCCGGAGCCGATACGAAGGGTACGCAAGTCAATCACTCCTTTGAATCCTTTCTGAATCCTTTGAAAAAATAGAAACGGGTTTTTAAGGATAGTATAACGTTGTAGTACAACGTTGTCAAGAAAGAAAAAGGGCGAGGGGAAAGGGGATAGAGACAAGAACGGGGGACAAGAACGAGGGACAAGAAGGAAACAAGGGTGTAGGACAAGAGCAAAGGGCAAGAGGGGGGCAAAAAACGCCCCCCGCAACCGGAGGGCGTAAGCAAAGCACAAAAAAGCCGCCCCCAAAGGGACGGCAAAGATTTGAATTTTAGCCCAGCAGGCAAGACATATCGTACAGCCCGGGGGCCTGTTTGGCCAAAAACAGGGCGGCCTGAATGGCGCCGTTGGCAAACACGGCC
>CAKTER010000219.1 GCA_934552695.1 uncultured Eubacteriales bacterium | reverse complement strand
GCGTGGTGTTTTTCAACTTCCGGCCCGACCGGGCCCGGGAGCTGACCCGGGCGCTGGCAGACCCGGACTTTGCCGGGTTTACCCGGCAAAAAAATGTGACCGGACTGGGCTATGTGTGCCTGACCCAGTACGACAAAACCATGCCCGCCGTGGAGGTGGCCTTTGGCCCCGAGACCCTGCAAAACACGCTGGGAGAGTATTTGGCGGCCTGCGGGAAAACCCAGCTGCGGCTGGCCGAGACCGAAAAATACGCCCATGTCACCTTCTTTTTTAACGGTGGGGTAGAGGCCCCCAATCCCGGGGAGGATCGAATCTTGGTGCCCTCCCCCAAGGTGGCCACCTACGACCTCCAGCCCCAAATGAGCGCCCCGGAGGTGACGGAGGAGCTGGTTCGGGCCATCCGGGCAGGGCGGCACGACGTGATTATTTGCAACTACGCCAACCCCGATATGGTGGGGCATACCGGCGTATTCGAGGCGGCGGTAGCGGCGCTGGAAGCCGTGGACGCTTGCCTGGGCCGGGTGATGGAAGCGGTGTACGAGACGGGGAGCCGGGTGTTTTTGTGCGCCGATCACGGCAACTGCGAGCAAATGCTCGACCCGGAAAGCGGACGGCCCTTTACGGCCCATACGGCCAACCCGGTGCCCTTTATCCTCATCAACGACGGCGACGGCATCCGCCTGCGGGAGGGTGGGCGGCTGGCTGATATTGCCCCTACCCTGCTGGATATGCTGGGACTGCCCAAACCGGTAGAAATGACCGGGGAGAGCCTGCGGGTAGGGGGCTGAGCCGGAGCGCCACCATAAGCGAACCACCGGCGGCAGCCGGAAACGATAGGCAACCATCAACAAGGAGCGATACGGGTTGGGGAAAAACCCGAAACAGGGGAGGAATTCTAAAATGAAAGGTTATTTGGAAATTACTGACGTGTTTGCCCGGGAGATTTTGGATTCCCGGGGGAATCCCACGGTGGAAGTGGAAGTGACGGTAGAGGAAGAGGTTATCGGCCGGGCGGCTGTGCCCTCCGGGGCCTCCACCGGCGCCTTTGAGGCCGTGGAGCTGCGGGACGACGACGTGCGCTATCAGGGCAAGGGCGTAGAAAAAGCAGTGGATAACGTGAACACCATCATCGCACAGGAAATTGTGGGGATGAATGCGCTGGATCAGGTGTCCATCGACAAAGCCATGATCGCCCTGGACGGTACCCCCAACAAGGCCCGTTTGGGGGCCAATGCCACTCTGGGGGTCTCCCTGGCGGTGGCGAAGGCGGCGGCCGCCTATTTAAACCTGCCCTTGTACCGGTATTTGGGCGGGGTCAACGGCAAGCGCCTGCCCGTACCCATGATGAACATTATGAACGGCGGCAAGCACGCCGACAACACCGTGGACGTGCAGGAGTTTATGATTATGCCCGTGGGGGCCGACAGCTTTAAGGAAGCCCTGCGGATGTGCGCCGAGGTGTATCATTGCTTAAAGAGCGTGCTGAAAAGGAAGGGCCTGTCCACCGCCGTAGGCGACGAGGGGGGCTTTGCTCCCGACCTGCCCACCCCCGACGCCGTGCTGACCCTGATGTGCGAGGCCATCGAGGCCGCCGGTTATAAGCCCGGCGAGGACATTTTGTTTGCCCTTGACCCGGCGGCCACCGAGCTGTACGGCGCCGACGGCAAGTATCACTTCCCCGGCGAAAGCAAAATGACCGGCACCGAGGTGGTGCGGACCTCCGAGGAAATGGTGGATATGTGGGAAGCCTTGGTAGAAAAATTCCCCATTATCTCCATTGAGGACGGGCTGGCCGAGGAGGACTGGGCCGGCTGGCAGCTGATGACGAAACGGCTGGGTAAAAAAATCCAGATTGTGGGCGACGATTTGTTTGTGACCAATACTCAGCGGCTGAAAAAGGGCATTGAGCTGAAGGCCGCCAACTCCATTTTGATTAAGCTGAACCAGATTGGTACCCTGACCGAAACCATGGACGCCATTGAGCTGGCCAACCGGAACCATATGACCGCCGTGGTGTCCCACCGCTCCGGCGAAACCGAGGACGCTACCATTGCCGATGTGGTGGTGGCCGTGAACGCCGGCCAGATTAAGACCGGGGCGCCGGCCCGGAGCGACCGGGTAGCCAAATATAACCAGCTGCTGCGGATTGAAGAGGAGCTGCTGGACGCCGCCGAGTACCCCGGCCGGGACGCCTGGTTTAACCTGAAGTAAAAGGAAAACCGGGAGATTTTACCGGGAC
>CAKTER010000218.1 GCA_934552695.1 uncultured Eubacteriales bacterium | reverse complement strand
GGCCAGCACGGTGATGATGGGGATGAGGGTGTTCCGCAGCACATGGCGGAAGATCAGCTTGCTGCCGGTAATGCCCTTGCTTTCGGCCAGCAAAATGTAGTCGCTGCCCAAAACCTCCAGCATTTCGCTACGGGTAAACCGGGCAATGGAGGCAATGGTAAACATACACAAAGCAATACTGGGCAAAACCGATGATTTAAACGGCAGGGTTTGGTCGTAAAGCAGCGGGAACGCCCGGATTTTAAATCCGAAGCAATAGGCCAGCCCCAAAGCAAACACATACGAAGGGACGCTGACGCCGATAACCGAAATAATGGTGGCGATGGTATCCCAAACGGTATTGTGCTTGAGGGCCGCCAAGATTCCCAATAACAGACCGATGATGGCGCCGATGAGAACCGCCTGCCCGCCAATCCGCAGGCTGGTGGGCAGCCGGGTGGCCAGCAGCTCGGAAATGGGCGAGTTTTTGCTTAGGGTGTAGGACACGCCAAAGTCCCCCTTGAGCATATTCCCCACATAGCGGAAAAACTGAACCAGCACGGGCTGATCCAGACCGTATTTTTGGTACAACAGCAGTTTTTGGGCCTCCGTCAGTTTTTCGTCGTTAAACGGAGAGCCGGGCATGAACTGCAACAGCGCAAATAAAATCAGCAGCACGGCCAACAGCGTTAAAACAGAAATAAGCAGCCGCTTGATGATATATTTTTTCATGCCTTCCTCCTTTCCGTGTTTCAAACAACCTTGTATTCCGATTCTTTTTGGGTTTTTTTGGGTTTGGTACATTTGCCGCCGGTTTTGCTTTTGTGGGGGCACCCCCCAAGCTTCTGCGCCCAAGGTGCCGCAGGGGCAGCCTTACAGCAAGACTCCGCACCGGTACGCCGCACCGGCAGGGGGTTTTGCTGTAAACGCCTGTTCCATCGAAACGCAGGATAAAAATAGGAAAAAGGGAGGCAGGACGGGCCTGCCTTCCCTTAAATGCTTCATCGATTTGGGCGTTCAGGGCAATGGAGTGGCACTCGATGTTGTGGACGTTGCTCTTGGTCATCATGGCGTTGCACTTCTGGTAGATGGGCAGGATGACGGCCTGATCCATGATGATTTCCTCGGCATCGTGCAGGGCATCCCACCGGGCTTCCTGATCGGCAGCCAACTCGCCGTTGATGCAGTTCATCACGATGGCGTCATAATCGGCATTGCTCCACCGGCCATAGTTGTTGTTGTTGTCGGTAATCCACATGTTCAGATAGGTCATGGGGTCGGCATAGTCGGGGCCCCACCGGGTGATGCAGGTCTGATAGTTGCCGTCCTGAATGTCCTTCACCCGCTGTTTTTTGGTCTTAACGGTCAGGGTGCAGTTTACGCCAGGCAGCTTGTTCCACTGCTCGGCAATGTAGGAGGCGATGTTCTGGGCGGTAGCGTCGTCCTCCACCAGCAGGTCGATGTCGAAGCTGTTTTGGCCCAGCTCTTCGCAAGCGGCGGCGTAGTATTCCTGCGCCTGCTCCATGGTGCCCAAATCAAAGGTCTCGGCAGTGGCCCGGAAATCCTGGCCATCGGGGCCTACGGCCAAGCCTTCGGGTACGGCAAAGTAGGCGGGGGTAGAACCATCCTTAACAATGGTGTCGCAGATGGCCTGCCGGTCAAAGGCCGCCCGCAGCGCCTTCCGCATGTTCAGGTTCGCCAAAAAGTCCACATCGTGGACGTTCACGGTCACATACCACAGGTAGCCGGCTTCCACAGCGCTGAATTCAGGGTCGTCCTGAACCTGCTCTACCTGCTCGCCGGACAGGTTCACGGTATCCAGCTCGCCGTTCTGGTAGGCCAGCAGGGCGGTCTGGCTGTCCTTAATAACCTGATAGGACAGGCCGTCCAGCTGTACCCGGTCGGCATCCCAATACTCGGGGTTCTTCAGCAGGGTGAAGCTGGTGGCGGCGGGAGCGTAGTCGCTCTGGATGAGGAAAGCGCCGTTGCACAGGAAGGTGTCGGGGCTGGTGCCGTACTTGCCGTCGGTGGCCTCGCAGAATTCCCGGTTTACGGGGTAGAAGGTGGGGAAGTACAGCAGGCTTAAGAAATAAGCCACGGGAACCTCCAGCTCTACCTGCAGGGTCTTTTCGTCCAGGGCCTTCACGCCCAGCTCTTCCAGGGGCAGCTCGCCGGTGTTAACAGCATAGCCGTTCTTCACCTGCGCTACCTCATAAATCATGTAGGAATACTCGGAAGCAAAATCGGGGTCGCAGGCCCGCTGCCAGCCGTACACAAAGTCGTCG
>CAKTER010000217.1 GCA_934552695.1 uncultured Eubacteriales bacterium | reverse complement strand
CCTCCGCCAACTCCATCCGGCTGGATCTGCCCAAATTCACCCTCATCGGCGCCACCACCCGGGCGGGCCAGCTGTCCGCGCCATTGCGGGACCGGTTCGGCGTGACGCTGCGGCTGGAGCTGTATACGGCGGAGGAGCTGAGCGAAATCGTCACCCGCTCTGCGGCCATTTTAAACGTGGACATTGTGCCCGAGGGCGCCTATGAAATCGCCCGCCGCAGCCGGGGCACGCCCCGGATTGCCAACCGGATGCTGCGCCGGGTGCGGGACTTTGCTCAGGTGCGCTATAACGGCGTCATCAGCGGGGAGGTGGCCCGGGACGCCCTGGACCGGCTGGAAGTGGATAAGATGGGGCTGGATATGACCGACCGGCGGATGCTGTTGGCTATGATTGAAAAGTTTGGCGGCGGCCCGGTGGGGCTGGATACCCTGGCCATTTCCATCGGCGAGGAAGCCGAAACCATCGAGGATGTGTACGAGCCCTATCTGGTGCAGCTGGGGTATTTGCAGCGGACGCCCCGGGGCCGGGTGGTCACGGCGCTGGGCTATGCCCACTTTGGGCTCAGCCGGGAGGACAACGGACAAATGCGCCTGTAACGAAAAACAGCCCGCCGCTTTTGGTTCAGGCGGTTGGGCTGCTTCTGTTTCCGGGGCTAGGCCACGGGGAAACTCGGCCAAAGGGCGGGGCTCTCCCCCACAGCGGCCGGCAGGGGGACAGCGGTGCAGGCCGTAGGCCGGGCTTTGCCGGCGCAGGTAATCAGGATGAGAATGAGGACAACGGCGGCGGCCACAAACAGCAGGGTCTTGAGCAGGCTGCGGGCCGGAATCACAACAAAACGGGGATGGCTCACCACAGGGCCTCCTTGGGGTTCGATTGATACCACTATATGCGGCGAAAGGGGAGTTATGCCATGGGGCTGCGGTTTGTATTGGGCCGGGCGGGCAGCGGCAAAAGCGAAACGGTATACCGGGAGCTGGCGGAACGGCAAAAAACCGCCGAAGGCCCCCGGCTGCTTTTGGTGGTGCCGGAGCAATACTCCCTACAGGCCGAGCGGGACATGAGCCGCCGGTTGGGCCGGGGCTTTTTGCATCCCTGGGTGCTTAGCTTTGGCCGGTTGGCCCACCGGGTATTTGCGGAATGCGGCACGCCCCGGCGGCTGCCCCTGTCCGACCGGAGCCGGGCCATGGTGCTGCGGCGTATTTTAATGGAAAACGAAGACGAGCTGACCTATTATAATCGGGCGGCGGATAAGCCCGGGTTTTTGGATCAGCTTTCGGCCAGCTTAACGGAGTGCATTCGTTACGGGTTGGAGGCCCGGCAGCTGGAGGAAATGGCCCACTCCCTGCGTCCCGGCAGTATTTTGCAGCGGAAGCTGGGGGATTTGGCCCGGATTATCCGGGACTACCGGGCGTATTTGGAGCAGGGGTATCTGTCGGGGGACGAGCAGCTGGATTTGCTGGCAGCGGTGGCCCCGCAGTCCCGGCTGCTGCAAAATGCCATTATTTATCTGGATGGGTTTTACGGGTTTACCCCTCAGGAATACAAGGTGCTGGGGCAAATGCTGCGGTACGGCAGCCAGGTGACGGTGAGCCTGACGTTGGACGGCGCCACCTATGGACGGCCCAGCCTGCCGGAAACGGCCCCGTTTTTCGAGCCTTGGGATACGGCCCGGCGGCTGCGGGAGCTGGCGGGGGAAGTCGGCGTCGCAGTACTGCCCCCGGTGATTTTGGGAGAGCCCCGGCGGTTTTTGGCCGAGCCTTTGGCGGCGCTGGAACGGGAGTTTTTTGCCCGGAGCCCCAAGGCTTACCCCAGCGGCGGAGCCGTCCGGGTGTGGGGGGCGGCCAACCGGTATACCGAGGGGGAGCAGGTGGCCCGGGAGATTTTGCGGCTGGTGCGGGAAGAGGGCTACCGGTTCCGGGAGGTGGCGGTGCTGACCCGGGACATGGCCGACTACGCCCGGAGCTTGCCGGAAACCCTGGAACGCTGCGGGATCCCTTGCTTTGTGGATAGCCGCCGGACGGTGCTGGCCCATCCCTTAACGGAGCTGGTACGGGCGGGGGTGCAGGCCTGGGCGAAGGGACTGGCCTACGAGCCGCTGTTCCGGTACCTGAAAACCGGGCTGGCGGGCCTGAGCCGGGAGGAGTGCGACCGGCTGGAAAATTATGTGCTGGCCCGGGGGCTGGATCGCTGGTATTTTCGCCGTCCCTTTGCCGACGAGGAGCTGGAGGCCCTGCGGCAGCGGGCGCTGGCGCCCCTGGAGGCGGCCTTTGGC
>CAKTER010000216.1 GCA_934552695.1 uncultured Eubacteriales bacterium | reverse complement strand
AACGCCGACAGCACCCCGCTCTACGAGCAGGTGGCCCGGCAAATTCAAAAAGCCATTTTGGCAGGCGAGCTTCCCCCCGGGGCCGCCCTGCCCTCCATCCGGGGATTGGCCAAAGACCTGCGGCTTAGCGTCATCACCACCAAACGGGCCTACGAGGAGCTGGAACGGGCGGGGCTTATCGCAACCGTCCCGGGGAAGGGCAGCTTTGTGTGCGAAAGCAGTCCCGCCCTGCTCCGGCAGCTACAGCAGCAAAAGGCCGAGGAGGCGTTGGCCGCTGCGGTGATTGGCCTAAAGCTCAGCGGTACGCCCTTAGCGCAGGCCCAAGCCCTTTTGGAAAAGCTTTACAAGGAGGAAACCCTATGAACCCGACAGCCCCGGCTCTGGCGCTGGAAAACCTAACCAAAACCTATCCCCACGGCGATTTTTCGCTGGCCTGCCCTCATTTTACCCTGCCCTGCGGGGCCTCCTGCGGGCTTTTGGGGGAAAACGGAGCGGGCAAATCCACCCTGCTTCACTTAATCACCGGGGCTTTACGGCCCACCACCGGGCAAGTGCGGCTGTTTGGCCAGCCCGCCGGAACCGCCGTGCGGCAACAGCTGGGATACGTCCCCGACGGCCCCTGCTTTGCCGAAACCCTGACCCCCGGCGGCATCGAACGGGTGCTGCGGCCTCTGTTTCCCCAATGGGACAGCCCCTTGTACCGGGAGCTGGTTCGCAGGTTTTCCCTGCCGGAGCAGCCCCTTAAGGCGTTTTCCCGGGGGATGCAGGCCCGGCTGAACCTGGCGGCGGCCTTGGCCCACCATCCCCGGCTCCTGCTGCTGGACGAGGCCACGGCGGGACTGGACCCGCTGGCCCGGGAGGAGATTTGGGGGCTGCTGCGGGAATTTTTGCTGGAGGAGAGCCACAGCCTGTTGGTTTCTTCCCACCAAACCGAGGAGCTGGAGGGCTTGTGCGACTACATTGTTTTGCTGCACCGGGGGCGCATTCTACTGGCCGGGGAAACCGACGCCCTGTTGGATGGGTTTGTGATGCTTTCCTGCCCGGCGGAGCGGCTGGCAGAGCTGGATTCCCATGCCCTCCACAGCCCCCGGATTACGGCCTACGGGGCGGAGGTGCTGGCGGAGCGGGACAAGCTGCCCCCGGGCTTTGACGGGCCCCGCCCCAGCCTAAAACAGCTGATGATGGGATTGTGCAGGGAGGCGGACGAGGTATGAAAGGCCTTTTGATAAAGGATATCCTGACCATGAAAAAAACCCTGGGCATTTACCTTGCCCTGGTCGCATTTTACGGGTTCTTGGGGCTTTCCGACGGCAACTCCGGGCTCATGGGCGGGTTTTTGTGCGTGTTTTCGGCCCTTATCCCGGTTACCGCCTTTTCCTACGAGGAGCGCAGCCACTGGTATCGCTACGCCGCCGCCCTGCCCCTGACCCGGAAGCAGATGGTAGGCGAAAAATACCTGCTGGGCCTGCTGTTTTCGGCCCTTGGGTTTGGGGTGCTGCTGGGCTACATCGCCCTCATCCCCTCGCCCTTTACCGAAAACTTCCTGCTGTCCCTCGTCTTTTTGCTGTACGGCCTGCTTATCCAGGCGGTGCTTTTCCCCCTCACCTTCCGGTTTGGTTCGGAAAAAGCCCGGCTGTTTCTGCTCCCGGTGGCAGTCCTCCCCCTCCTGCTGTGCTTTGGCCTAGCCAAGGCCCCCGCCCTGCGGGACGGCTTGTACGGCCTGCTGCCCTACCTCCCCTACGGGGGGCTGCCCCTGGGCGGGGCTCTTTGGGTGGGCTCGCTCTTCCTTTCCTTCCGCATTTTTTCGCAACGAGATTTATAAAACCGGGAACTATGCACCCCCCTTTTTCGTCCTAATAAAAAGGAATTTATGGAAAACCCTAAAAACCATAACCGGAAAAGGAGGATTTGCCATGAAAAAGACCCTGCTGGCGGTGTGTTTGGCCGCCATACTCGCCTTTGGGACCACCGCCTGTTTGGCCCAAAAGCCGAAGCCGGCCAAGGCCGCCGCCGAAGCCTTTGAGCCGGGGGACGGGCTGGCCCTGTATATTGGCTCGCCCCTGGCCTGGAGCCGTCAGGGTGTGACCCGGCTGGACGAAACGGACTTTGGGATAACCCCCCTCATCCGGGACGGCCGCACCCTGCTGCCCTTGCGGTCGATCGCCCAGCTCTGGGGGGCCGACGTAGACTATAACGAGGCCACCCGGTCCGTCACCGTCACCGCCGCCGGGAAAACCGCCCAGCTGACCATCGGCAACGGAACCATGCGGAT
>CAKTER010000215.1 GCA_934552695.1 uncultured Eubacteriales bacterium | reverse complement strand
CTGCGGGACAGCATTTTGAAAATGGTGGGCGACATCATCGACCGCTGTGCCCAAATGCCTGCTGCCGAGGACGGCAAGGCCGGCGAATGGGACGCCCGGCTGTTTAACGAGCGGCTAAACCCCATTATCCCGGTCGGGATGGTGGTGCAGGAGACCGGACAGAGCCAAGAGGACTTTTTGGCGGCGGTAAAGGCCCGGGCCCTGGCCATGTACGAGGCGAAGGAGAAGGAGATTGCCCAATCCCCGCTGCCCAACGGGGCGGCGCTGGCCGGGGACGAGCTGATGCGGGAGCTGGAGCGGGTCATTTTGCTGAAGGCCATCGACTCCCGGTGGATGAACCACATCGACGACATGGATCAAATGCGGCAGGGCGTGGGGCTGCAAGCCTATGCCCAGCGGGATCCGTTGATTGAATACAAGTTCCTGAGCTATGAAATGTTCGACGAGCTGACGGAGAACATTCAGAACGACACCGTCCGGACCCTGTATCGGGTACGGCTGCGGACGGCAGAGGAGCCGAAGCGGGAAGAGGTGGCCAAAAACACCTTTACCAACCGGACGGACGAATCGGCAGTGAAAAAACCGGTGCAAAACACCACCAAAAAGGTGGGCCGGAACGACCCCTGCCCCTGTGGCAGCGGGAAAAAGTATAAGCAGTGCTGCGGCAAGAACGCCTAAGCCTGCCCCAAAAAGGGAAAAACGACCGGCTCTTTGTGGGGCCGGGCGATCCTATGGTTTTATTTTTTAAAGGAGTTGAGAAATTTGTTCGCACTGGACCAAGTGTACCAGCAGCTGCTGGGGTACGATCAAAAATTAGAGGAAATGGGGAATCATCTTTGACATCCCTGGCATGAGGGAAAAGATTGATGAATTGGAGCAGCTTTCCGGCGACCCGGATTTTTGGAATGATTTGGAGAAAAGCCAGAAAACCTTGCAGCACTTAAAAGGCTTAAAAAGCCGGGTGGAGACCTACGATAAGCTGGTCGCCCAATACGAGGATATACTCACCCTGATTGAAATGGGCAACGAGGAGAACGACGAGTCGTTGGTGCCCGAGGTGCAGGAGATGGCCCAAAGCTTTTTGGATGGGTTTGAGGAGCTGCGGATTTCCACCCTGCTGGATGGGGAGTATGACCACAACAACGCCATTTTGACCCTGCACGCCGGGGCCGGCGGCACCGAGGCCTGTGACTGGGTGTCCATGCTGTACCGGATGTATGTCAAGTGGGGCACGGCCAAGGGCTTCGATATCGAAACCCTGGATATGCTGGAGGGGGAGGACGCCGGGATTAAGTCGGTGACCTTCCAGTTTAACGGCGAAAACGCCTATGGGTATATGAAGTCGGAAAAAGGCATTCACCGGCTGGTGCGGGTCTCGCCCTTCGATTCGTCGGGCCGCCGCCATACCAGCTTTGCCTCCATGGAGGTTATGCCCGAGATTGAGGACGATTTGTCCATTGTGGTAAACCCCGAGGACATCCGGGTGGATACCTTCCGGGCCAGTGGCGCCGGTGGGCAGCACGTCAACAAAACCTCGTCGGCCATCCGCATTACCCACTACCCCACCGGGATTGTGGTCAGCTGTCAGGACGAGCGGAGCCAGTTTTCCAACAAGGACCGGGCGATGAAAATGTTAAAGTCCAAGCTGCTGCAATTAAAAATTGAGGAACAGCAGCAAAAGCTGGCGGAGATCCGGGGCGACCAAAAGGAGATTGCCTGGGGCAGCCAAATTCGCTCCTATGTGTTTATGCCCTACACCCTGGTAAAGGATCACCGCACCGGGGCCGAGACCGGGAATGTGCAGGCCGTGATGGACGGCGGCCTGGATTTGTTTATCAATGCGTATTTAAGCTGGATTCACAGCTAAACCACAGGCTCGCCCCGGTTGGGGGCGGGCTTTTGGGCTGTTTGGGGGATGGGCATGAAAGAAATTCGGATTGCCGCCGAAAATGCCGGGCAGCGGCTGGACAAGTTTTTGCAAAAAACGCTGAATACCGCCCCCCGGGGGCTCATTTACAAGCTGCTGCGGAAAAAACGGATTAAAATCAACGGGAAGCGGGCCGGGGGCAACGAAATTTTGTGCCCCGGGGACGTTTTGACCTTGTATTTGGCCGAGGACACCCTGGCCGGGCTGGCGGAGTGCCGGGCGGTGCCCCCCGCACCCCAACAATTTACGGTGGTGTACGAGGACGAGGGGCTGCTGGCGGTGAACAAGCCCGCCGGCGTGCTTTCCCAGCCGGAACGGGCGGAGGAGCGGCAAAGCCTAATCGACCCGATACGCTATTATTTGTACCGCACCGGGGCCTATGACCCGGCGGGGGACTTTGCCCCGGCGCTGTG
>CAKTER010000214.1 GCA_934552695.1 uncultured Eubacteriales bacterium | reverse complement strand
CTGATGGACTGGGCAATCTCCAAAACCGATACGGGGGTGTCAAATTCCTTTACCACACCGTCTTTTAAGGTGATCTTCATACGTTTCCTCCTTATTTTTCGTTCCGGGCCGGCTGCCGCCGCCCTGTTTTTTCTGGAAAAAGAGCATAAAAAACGTCCCTTTTCCAAAACGGAAAGGGACGAGAAAATTTCCCGCGGTTCCACCCTTGTTGTTTGTAAAAACCACTCGTTATGACGGTAACGGCGTCGGCCGGACGGGATTGGCGTCTCTCCGAGGGGGTACCCGCCCTGCTTTTGCACAAAACCGCTTTCAGCCGGGGCGGTTTCTCTCTGGCTGCGCCGCAAGGGGACATATCCTCATCACAGATTTATCAACATTATAGCACACCCGAAGCCGGTGTCAATGGTTTTTAAAAAAAGGCTTTACCGGTTGCCCAGCCGCAGGGAGGGGTTGGCGTTTAAGTCCCAGCCGTCCCGCCGTCCCGCCAAAAAGGCATGATAGGCCGCCGCACCAATCATCACGGCGTTATCGGTACACAAAACCGGAGGCGGCACCCGGAGCCGTACCCCTCGCCGGGCGCAGGCCGCTTCCATCGCCTGCCGGAGCCCCTGGTTGGAGCTGACCCCGCCGGAAAGCGCCAGGGTTTTGGCCCCGGTTTTATCCAACGCGTGCATGGCCTTGGTCACCAAAACCTCCACCACCGCCGCCTGAAACGAAGCGGCAATGTCGTTGGGGACAATGGGCTGCCCCTTCATTTCCTGTTGGTTCAAATAATTGAGCACAGCGGACTTTAAACCGCTAAAGCTAAAGTCGAAGTTATTCTCCACCTGCACCGGCCGGGGAAAATGCACGGCGTTGGGGTTGCCCAAGGGCGCCGCCTTGTCGATTTTCGGCCCGCCGGGATACCCCATGCCAATGGCCCGGGCCACCTTATCGTAGGCCTCCCCGGCGGCGTCGTCCCGGGTACGCCCCAAAATCTCAAAGTCCTCGTAGTCCTTTACCCACACCAAATGGGTATGCCCCCCGGAAACCACCAGCGCCAGATACGGGGGCTCGGCCGGGTCGGGGCCCACATAATTGGCGGCCATATGCCCCTCGATGTGGTGAACCCCAATCAAGGGTTTGTTGCTGGCAAAGGCCAGGGCCTTGGCCTCGGAAAGCCCCACCAGCAGGGCCCCCACCAGCCCGGGGCCATAGGTTACGGCAATGGCGTCCACCCGGTCCAGTCCCACACCGGCCTCCCGCAGAGCGGCCTCAATCACCTGATCGATGCGCTCCACATGCTTCCGGGACGCAATCTCCGGCACCACGCCGCCATACACCGTATGCAGGGCAATTTGAGAGCTGATGATATTGGAAAGCGGCTCCCGGCCGTTTTTTACCACCGCTGCCGCCGTCTCGTCGCAAGAGCTTTCGACGGCCAAAATCAAACAATCCTTCATGCTTTATCTCCCTTGCTGTTGTCCCGGGTAGAAAGCGCCATCATCAGCGCCGCCGCCAGCCCGCTCATCCCGGCCAGAACACGCACCGCCCGGCCCTGCTTGCTCAACGCAGGGGCCAAAAACCCGGTGCTGCCCAGCAGCCGGGGCGGGTCCTGCTTTAACCGCAGGGTTCCCCCGTGGGGCTCCTTAAAGAACCAATACACGGTCCCGGCGCTCACCAGCAGCAGAATGGTGCCCACCAGCGAGCTGCGGGCCTTGTCCCACACCCGCATTTCCAGCGCACAGCCGGTATCGTTTAAGTGAACAATCCGGGACATGACGGAATATTCAAAATTATCCGGGGCCTCCAGCACCGGCAAGTCGCCAATGGCCGCAAACAGCTGGTCAAAAAAGCACTCTTCCGCCTGACAGTTGGCACACTGGACAAAATGCTCTTCCAGGTCGAATACATCCGCTGCGGGAACGCAGGGACTGGCCTGGCACAGGCACTCCTCTTTCTTATTTTGCTCCCGCACGATTCTCATCCTCCTCTTTCCCTATGAGCAGGGTCTTTAACATTCGACGGCCTCGAAAAATCCGATTTTTTACTTTGGAAAGGGGCTCCTTCATCACATCGGCAATCTCCTGATAGCTTAGCCCCTGCTGGTGGTACAGCACCAACGGAATCCGGTACATTTCGGGCAAGGCCGCCAAAGCCGCCGCCACATCCATCCGGCCCTCTTTCCGCAGCACCGCCGCCTCGGGGGTCTCGGAGCCCGAAGCCTCCATTTCCACGTCGTCCAGGTTCACCATTTCCGGCTTGTGCTTCCGCCGGTAATCGATGACGTGGTTGGTGGCAATCCGAATCAGCCAGGTAGAAAACCGATAGGTGGGCTGGTATTTACTCAGGTTTCGATAGACCTTAATAAATACCTCCTGCGCTAAAT
>CAKTER010000213.1 GCA_934552695.1 uncultured Eubacteriales bacterium | reverse complement strand
GTGGATAGCATCCAGGTTCAGAGCCTTGGCCCGCTTGGCCAGGTCGGTCTTCCCGGCAGTAGCGCCGTTCTCGGCCTCTACCCGCATCTCCAGGTTCTTTTTGGTGGAATCGGTCAGCACTTCGCCCAGCAGCTCGGCAAACTTAGCGGCGTGCTCGGCTTCCTCCCAAGCAGCCTTTTCCCAGTACAGGCCGATTTCGGGATAGCCTTCCCGATGAGCCACCCGAGCCATGGCCAAATACATCCCTACCTCGGAGCATTCGCCCTGGAAGTTGGCCCGCAAATCCTCCAGAATATCCTCGGGAGCGCCCTGAGCCACGCCCACCACGTGCTCGGCAGCCCAGCTCATTTCCTCACCCTGCTCAATAAACTTGCTGGCGGGAGCGCCGCAAACGGGACATACATCGGGAGCCTTATCGCCTTCGTGAACATAACCGCAAACGCTGCAAACAAACTTTTTCATACTTCATTTCCTCCTTAGAATTAAAAAAACTAAAAGCTCTCTCTTGTTTCTCTCTCAAAGATTATTTTTATCTTGTGATAATGATTATACATTGGCTTTTCGGATTTGTCAAGCCTCTTTTCCCTTTTTCCGGTCTTTTTTCTGCCAAAAGCCACTTTTCTTTCTCACCTCCGCCCCAAATGCGCCGCCACCGCAAAATATGCCATCTTTTTTATAGAAAGGATTGACATTTTGTACAGGATATGTTTAAATAGTTTCGGTTTAGTAAATCTAAACTTTTTGTTTAGTATCATTTTGCTGAAGCTATTACTAAACTTTTTGCTTAGTATTTGGCTGTGAAAGTGAGCCTAAACAAAATGTTTAGCGTAAGTAATCAGAGGTGAAGCTATGAGTATCAGTATCGGGGAAAAAATTAAATCGCTGCGGGTACAGAACAACCTGACGCAGGAAGAGCTGGCCGACCGCTCCGAGCTGTCGAAAGGATTTATCTCGCAGATCGAACGGGACCTGACCTCGCCCTCCATTGCCACGCTGGTGGATATTTTGGAATGCCTGGGCACCAACCTAAACGACTTTTTCAGCGAAAACGTGCAGGAAAAAATCGTGTTCCACAAAGAGGACTTCTTTATTAAAGAAGATAAAGAAGCGGGACAGACCATTAAGTGGATTGTCCCCAACGCCCAAAAAAACGACATGGAGCCCATCCTCCTGACTCTGGAGCCCGGCGGCTCCTCGTTAAAGGACGATCCCCATCCCGGGGAGGAATTCGGCTATGTTTTGTCCGGCTCCATCACGGTGGTTTTGGGCGAAAACCACTTTAAGGCTCGAAAAGGCGAGAGCTTTTACTACTCCTGCAACAAAAAGCACCATTTGGAAAACGCCGGCCGCAGTGCCGCTACCATCCTGTGGGTTTGCACGCCCCCCAATTTTTAATCGGTGCATCGTGCGCCACAAATACAAGGTTTTGGAGGCTTACCATGAACGATGACCATATCATCGACCTAATCGGGATTACAAAAACGTTTGGAGACACCACGGTACTCCACAACATGAATTTATACATCCGAAAAAATGAGTTTGTGACCCTGCTGGGCCCCAGCGGCTGTGGGAAAACGACTACCCTGCGGATTATTGGCGGGTTTGAGACCCCCACCGACGGCCAGCTTTTGTACGAAGGGCAGGATATTTTGGCACTTCCGCCCAACAAACGGAAGGTCAACACCGTGTTCCAAAAATACGCCCTTTTCCCTCACCTGAACGTGGAAGAAAACATTGCCTTTGGCCTGAAAATCAAAAAAATGGACAAGGCGCTGATGAAAGAAAAGGTTGCCGCCATGCTAAAGCTGGTAAACCTATCCGGCTACGAAAAGCGGAATATCGCCTCCCTGTCCGGCGGCCAGCAGCAGCGGATTGCCATTGCCCGGGCCCTGGTCAACGAGCCCCAGGTGCTTTTATTGGACGAGCCTTTGGGGGCGTTGGACTTAAAGCTCCGGAAGGAAATGCAGGTGGAGCTGAAAAACATCCAGAAAAAATTGGGGATTACCTTTATTTATGTCACCCACGACCAGGAGGAAGCCCTCACCATGTCCGACACCATTGTGGTGATGAACGGCGGCTATATCCAGCAGATTGGCACCCCGGTGGATATTTACAACGAGCCCAAAAACGCCTTTGTGGCTCAGTTTATTGGTGAAAGCAATATCATTGACGGCAAGATGCTGCGGGACTTTTCTGTAGAATTTGCCGGCCACACCTTCGACTGTGTAGATAAGGGCTTTGGTCAAAACGAAGCCGTGGATGTGGTGGTGCGGCCCGAGGACGTTATTTTGACCCGGAACGGCACCGGCGCCTTCTTCGGCACCGTGGAACGGGTTTGCTGTAAGGGCGTTCGCTACGTGATGCTGGT
>CAKTER010000212.1 GCA_934552695.1 uncultured Eubacteriales bacterium | reverse complement strand
GCAGGGACTGATGCTCGTGCTGGCCGTGGATGTCCAAAAGGCCCTGCCCCACTTCCTTTAGGCTGCTCACCGCCACCGGCTCGCCGTTCAGCCGGTTCACGGTTTTTCCGGTGCCGGAAAGGCTCCGGGATACCCATAGCTCCCCGTCGGCCTCCAGCTCAATCTCCTGCCGGGCCAGGGCCTCCCGTTCCTCGGCGCCGGTCACCACAAACAGCGCCTCGACCCGGGCCTTGTCCGTCCCCTGCCGCAGCAGGCCCTTTCCGGCCCGCTCGCCCAGCACAAAGTTCACAGCGTCGATGACCATGGATTTCCCCGCCCCGGTTTCACCGGTAAAGATGTTCAGCCCCGGCGAAAATGCAATCTCGCTTTCTTCAATCAACCCGATGTTTTGAATATACAGCTGCTTGAACATGGCCTTCCCCCCAGGTCAGCTATGAATCACCCGATACAACCGCTCTAAAATAGCTCCGGCCTGATTGTGGTTGCGTACCACGCAAAACACCGTGTCGTCCCCGGCAATGGAGCCTAAAATTTCGGCGTTGGGCATATTATCCAGGGCTACGGCCACGGCCATCCCCATCCCGGCCAAGGTTTTGATGACCAAAATGTTTTGGGAATAATCCATTTTGACCACAGCCTCCCGGAAAATTTTCGTCAGCCGTTCCGAAAGCTCCGCATCCTGACTGGCCACCGCCGAATACCGCTGCTTGCCGTCCTCGGTAGCCAGCTTTGTCAGCTTCATTTCCCGAATATCCCGGGACACCGTAGCCTGCGTTACGGGAAAGCCCTCTTCTTTTAGCCGGGCTGCCAGCTCCTCCTGGGTTTCAATGCATTCCCGTTCAATAATCTCCAAAATTTTGGTATGTCGCGCAATCTTCAATCTCTGCCGCCTCCATTCTGTATCAGTTTATTCCTCAGAATTTGGTAAAATCCCCGTTTTTGTGTTTTGATGATGACAGCGTCCCAAGAGGCCCTCTCCACCCGGATGGTTTCCCGGGCCGAAAGCTCCACGCCGTCCCCCCCATCGGCAGAAAGCAGGCAAGGGCTTTCCGGCGTAATCTCCACAATATCCTCTGCGCCTACCACCGTGCTGCGGGCATACAGGGAATGGGGGCAAATGGGCGTAATGGCCATCATGCGGGCGTCGGGCTTTAAAATGGGCCCCCCTGCCGAAAGGTTATAGGCCGTCGAGCCCGTGGGCGTAGAGATGAGGACGCCGTCTCCAAAATAGGAATCCATATCCTCTCCGTTGATAGTTACCGAAAGCCGGACGGTTTTGGAAAACACGCCCCGGGTAATACACACATCGTTCAGCGCCGTAAAGGTTTCGGAACGGTTAGCCAGCCGGGCCAAAAGCATCATCCGGTGCTCCAGCCGGTAGTGTCCGGCCAGCACCTGCTCAATGGCGGTTTCTGCCTCTGCCGGTTCTGCATCGGTCAAAAACCCCAAATTCCCCAAATTAACCCCCAGCACCGGCACGCCAAACGAGGCCGCCTCCCGGGCAATATTCAGCAGGGTGCCATCGCCGCCCAGCGCCAGTAAAAAGTCCGATTCCTGCATTGCCTGCTCCCGCTCCAGCAGGGGCACGCACCCCCGGGATTCCAAAAAGCTTTGCAACCGGGCGGCTTCTTCCAATGCCCGGGGCTTCGTCAAATTCGCCAGCACCCCCACCTTGGGGTGGGCTTTTTTCGCAATGGTATCCTCCCCGGCCGTTTTTTTGCCTTGCTCTCCACACGCTCCGGCTACGGGTCTGTCATTCCGGTTATCCTTCATGGCCCACCTCCTGATGGGAACGGGTCACAACCTCCCGGGCCAACTGCCGGGCTTCCTCTTCCGCCAGCCCCGGGCCGGTCTTTTTTAAATACAACAGGTATTCAATATTCCCCTCGGGGCCCTTAATGGGCGAAAAATCCAGCCCCGCCGGATACAGAGGCACCTGCGGCACAAAGGAAAGCACCGTCTCCAGCACCTCCAAATGTACCGCCGGGTCCCGCACCACGCCTTTTTTGCCCACCTTTTCCCGGCCCGCCTCAAACTGGGGCTTCACCAGTGCTACGATTTCCCCGTCCTCTCCCAGCAGCGAGGCCACAGCCGGTAAAATTTTTGTCAGCGAGATAAACGACACGTCGATGGAAGCAAAATCCGGCCGCTCCGGCAGGCTTTCCGGGGTCAGGTACCGGGCGTTGGTTTTTTCCATGCACACCACCCGGGGGTCGCTCCGCAGCTTCCAATCCAGCTGGCCATAGCCCACGTCCACGGCATATACCCTTGCCGCCCCGTTTTGCAGCATACAATCGGTAAAGCCCCCGGTGGAGGCCCCAATATCCATGCCGATTTTCCCCGCCAGCGTTAAGGGATAGACCTTCATAGCCTTTTCCAGCTTTAGGCCGCCCCGGCTC
>CAKTER010000211.1 GCA_934552695.1 uncultured Eubacteriales bacterium | reverse complement strand
TTTGGTGTTCGGCTCCGAAATCAAAAGCATTTTGGAATACCCGGATTACGTCCGGGAGGTGAACCCCCTGGCGTTGGAGAACTACCTGACCTTCCAGTATTCGGTGCTGACCGAAACGTTTTTTAAGGGCATTTACAAGCTGATGCCCTCCCATTATCTTAAATTTAAAGACGGCAAGGCCACGGTGACCCGGTATTGGCAGCCTACCTTTGCGCCGGAGGAGCAAACGCTGGATAGTGCCGTGGAAAAAATCGACCGGGCCATGCAAAATTCCATAAAGGCCCACAAGATTAGCGATGTGGAGGTGGGCTCGTTTTTGTCCAGTGGTGTGGACAGCAGCTATGTGGCGGCCTGCTTTCAGGGCGACAAAACCTTTACCGTGGGCTTTGATTACGCCAAATACAACGAGATTGACTACGCCAAGGCCCTTTCCGAAAAGGTGGGCATCGATAATTACAGCAAGCTGATTTCTACCCAGGAGTATTGGGACGCCATCCCCAAGGTGCAGTACCAAATGGACGAGCCCCTGGCCGATGCTTCGGCCATTGCCCTGTACTTTGTCAGCCAAACGGCGGCCAAGCACGTGAAGGTGGCCTTGTCCGGGGAGGGCGCCGACGAGTTTTTTGGCGGCTACAACATTTACCGGGAGCCGGAAGCCCTGCGGCCCATCACCCGTCTGCCCCGCCCGGTGCGGAAGGCGTTGGGGGCTGTGGCCCGGGCCATCCCCTTCCATATAAAAGGTAAAAACTACCTCATCCGGGGCAGCAAGGATTTAAACGAGCGGTTTATTGGCAACGCTTTTCGGTTTACCGAGGAGGAACGGGCTAAAATCCTAAAGCACCCTACGGGGAAATATCCCCACACCCAGCTGACCGGGCCCTTTTATAAGCAGGTGCAAAATCTGGACCCGGTGACGCAAATGCAATACATCGATATCCATTTTTGGCTGATTGGCGATATTTTGCTCAAGGCCGATAAAATGTCCATGGCCCATTCGCTGGAGGTGCGGGTGCCGTTTTTGGACAAGGAAGTGTTTGCCGTGGCCCGTACCCTGCCCAGCCGGTATAAGGTGGCCCCGCAAAACACCAAGTACGCCATGCGGCTGGCGGCCCACCGCTATTTGCCCGACATGGTGGCCGAAAAGAAAAAGCTGGGCTTCCCCGTGCCCATCCGTATCTGGCTGCGGGAGGACGCCTATTACAACCGCTTAAAAGCCGCCTTTACGTCCCCGGCGGCGGCGGAGTATTTTAATACCGCCGAGATTGTCCGGTTGTTGGACGAGCATAAGGCGGGCAAGGCCGATCACAGCACCAAGCTGTGGACGGTGTATATGTTTTTGGTGTGGTACGACCAGTATTTTGCCGTTGCGTAACGGAAACGGCCAGGCTCCGGTTTCCGGGGCCTTTTTGTATGGGTTTTGTTTTTTGGGAAGAATGGTAGAATTTTCGATAAATTATTTAAGAAACGGCCCGATGTATTTACGGCCCGCCGATTCTGTGATAGGATGAATTTAAGGAGGTGGGGCGTATGCCAAACTATACCATGCAGATACTATGGTTGGTGCTGTTGGTGGTGTTTGCTGTGGCCGAGGGGGTTACCGTGGCGTTGGTCAGTGTCTGGTTTTGCACAGGGGCGGTAGCGGCGCTGCTGGTTTCGTTTTTCGTACCCTCACCGGGAGTGCAGGTGGCGGTGTTTTTTGTGGTTTCGGCCCTGGTTTTGGTGCTGCTGCGGCCCTATGCCCAAAAAAGGCTGGCAACGAAGCGGGTAGCCACCAACGCCGACGCCTTGGTCGGCAAAACCGGGCGCCTGCTTTGCGACCTAACCCCGCCGGCGCTGGGCCGGGTGCGGGTGGACGATGTGGACTGGAACGCCCGGTGCCAGACCCCGCTCAAAACGGGGACGCTGGTGCGGGTGGCGGCCCTGACGGGAACCACGCTGACCGTAGAGCCCTTGCCGGAAGAATGACCCGGTGGAGAGGGGAAAGACTGCGAAAGGAGTTTGCGTATGCTCATTGTGATTATTCTGATTGCGATTGTTTTGGTTATTATTATCTCCAACCTGCGGATTGTGCCCCAGGCCAGATGCTATGTCATCGAACGGCTGGGGGTTTACCACGATACTTGGCAGGCGGGGTATCATTTTAAGGTGCCCTTTATCGACCGGATTGCCAAAAAAGTTAGCTTAAAGGAGCGGGTGGTGGATTTTAAGCCCCAGCCGGTTATCACCCGGGATAACGTGACCATGCAGATCGACACGGTGGTGTTCTTTCAGGTCACCGATGCCAAAATGTACACCTATGGGGTGGAAAACCCCATTTCCGCCATCGAAAACCTAAGCGCTACGACCCTGCGGAACATCATTGGCGAGCTGGAGCTGGACCATACCCTGACCAGCCGGGACGTAATCAACACCAAGATGACGGCG
>CAKTER010000210.1 GCA_934552695.1 uncultured Eubacteriales bacterium | reverse complement strand
CGGTGGTGTAATACATCATCAGCAACTAGCAGCCAAAAATGGCCACCCAGCCGTGGATATGCCAGCGACTGCCGGGCTTTTCCAAGGCTTTGTAGCCCTGAATCGCACTTTTGCGGCTGGCTCGGCCCACAGCCAGCTCCATCGTCAGGATGGGAAGCCCCATAATGACCAAAAACAGCAGGTAGATTAGTACAAACCACCCGCCGCCGTTTTCACCGACGACATAGGGGAATTTCCACACGTTGCCGATACCGATGGCACAGCCGGCGCTGACCAGGATAAAGCCCAACCGGGATTGAAACGATTCTCTTTCCATAATTCACGTCTCCTGTTTATTTGTCCATACTGTCTTATTTTATATCGGGTCTTTGGCCTTGACAACGGCATTTCCACCGGCCTATAATAAGAAAAACTTATGTTATGAGGAAACCATGAATCAAAATCAGCTAAAATATTTTGTGGCCGCCGCCGAAACCCGAAGCTTTACCAAGGCGGCGGAGCAATTTTATATTTCTCAAACTGCTGTTACCCAGCAAATTCGCCTGTTAGAGGAGACGCTGGGTTGCCCGCTGTTTGACCGCAGCACCCGGCCTGTGAGCCTGACCAGTGCCGGGAAAGCGTTTTTGGCCGAGGCCCGGGCCATTTTGGAGCGAATCAGCCGGGCGGTAGATCTTGTCCACGATGCGTCCACCGGCATGACAGGCCAGCTACGCATCGGCTATGTGTGCGGGTATGAGCGCAGCGACCTTTCGGTGTGGATGCAGCACTTCCATCGGGATAACCCCAACATCCTCATCAGCTTTTACCGGTGCTCCACCGATGTGCTGGCTGCCGGCTTGCTAAGCGGTGAATACGACCTTGTGTTTACCTGGGATAGCACCAATTTGCGGAAACACCCGGACGTGGACTTTCAGACCATCGAAAAGGCCCGGCTGGTAGTAGCCCTCTACAGCAGCCACCCGCTGGCCCGGCGGCCCAGCCTGAGCCGGAAGGAGCTGCTGGGGGAAAAAATTATTTTCATGTCCCCCTCGGCAGCCAACGATTCCTATGGGGATACCTTTTTTATGGAGCTGTACCGGGACGCCGGGTACAAGCCCAATATTTTGTTCCGCTCCACCGACAGCGAAAGCGTGTTGATGATGGTGGCCACCGAGCAGGGGATTTCCATTTTGCCGGATTACTGTACCACCAAGCTGTTTCAGGCAGATAATTTAGCCTTTGTGCCCCTTACCGGGGAAAACGAGCGGGAGGAGATTATCGCTGTGTGGAAAAAGGATGCTCCCAACCCGGCCCTGGGGCGGTATGTAAAAACCTTGCGGACATTTTAAGGACAGGGGCAAGGTCTGGCTGCGCAGACAGACGAAAAAGCTGAATGCGGATAAATTCAACAAAAAGGACGACCAGCCAAAGCTGTGCCGTCCTTCTCTGATTTACGATGTTATGGCCCTGTTATGGCCGGAAAGCGGGGGAGGGGCCGTTCCGGCGCCTCATCCCTTTTTGTGCGGAAGAATCCGGAGGGCTTGGGTCGCAGGAAGCCTTACTCCGAGATCCCCGCAATGCTTTTTGCCAGCTGCTTTTTATCCTGAACATTGCTCTGGCGGGCAATCATAATCCGCTGAGCCTGGGGAGAGCCGGCGCCGTGCAAGGATTCGGTGCGGTAGCCAACGGCTGCGGCTCCCAGGCACATATTCTCCAGGAAACGCAGAATCCGCTGGCGGTCCTCGGTGCTGACGCCCTTGCGGGCGGCGAAATACTTGTTGCAAATCTCGCCGATGGTCTCGCCGTTGCTGCCTACCACGGTTTCGGACTTAAAGTCCGCCTCGCTGGGCATGGTCACCATGAGGCCGCCGGCAATATCCTCCGCCAACCGCACAATCTCGTAGGGGAAGCGGGTAACGTTCTGCTTGCAAACATTGGCCAGCAGCAGGTCGATTTCGTAGTTGCCCGCTTTGGTGGGACATCCCTCGCAGGAGCAGGCGATGCCGCAGGAATACAGGGTTTCGTTAAGATGGGTCATCTCAATCAGCTTGTCCTTAATGGCGCTGGCTTTTTCCACGCCGTTGTATTCGGCGGCCAATGCAGCAGCCCCGATAACCACATCGCCCACGCCCACCTTGCAGCCGCCGTAGCTCTGACGGTGATAGCCGGCGAAGCGCTCCACAATGGTACCGGCAAATTCATACTCGCCGTTGAGGAAGATATATTCGTTGGGAATAAAAACGTGGTCCAGAACCACCAACGCCTCCTGGCCGCCGAATTTGGCGTTGCCTACGTCGATGCAGCCTTCCTCCATTTTGCGGGTATCGCAGGACTGGCGGCCGTAAATCATATACAGGCCCTCGGCGTCGGTAGGGCAGGCAAAGGAAACAGCATAGTCCTTGTCCGCCTCGCCCATGGCAATGGTGGGCATGAAAATGTGCCAGTGGGAGT
>CAKTER010000209.1 GCA_934552695.1 uncultured Eubacteriales bacterium | reverse complement strand
GGGCAGATGAGCCTGTTTGATTTGGGAAGCACAAAGCAGGAAACCAATGGGGACAGCTTACCGGCGGTGGAAGAATTCCCCCGCAGCACGCTGCTGGGGCTGGAAAAATCCGTGCTGGGAGTGTACCTCAGCGGGCATCCGTTGGCGGCCATGGAGGATACCTGGCGGCGGCGCATCAGCCGGACGGCCCGGGAGCTGACCGACGAGGAGGCCGGGGCACAGGACGGCGAAAAGGTGGCGGTGGGCGGGATTATCCACCAAAAAAACATTAAGTACACCAAAAACGGGAACAAGCCCATGGCCTTTTTAACGGTGGAGGATTTTACCGGCAGTATGGAGGTGGCGGTGTTTTCCGCCGCTTATGAAAAATACGGCAGCTTGCTGCTAGAGGAGGCCCCCATTTTGGTAGAGGGGCGGCTGGATTTGAGCGAGGAGGAGGCGCCGAAGGTGATTGCCGCTTCCATTACGCCGCTGGATGCAACGCCTCCCCGGTCGGTGGGGGTGACCCTGCCGGCAGACGGGCTGGTGGAGCCCGATACGGTGTTGGCGGTGCTGCGCTCCCATCCCGGGACCTGCCCGGTGTATTTGCGGGAGCTGGCTACCGGCCGGACGTATAAGACCGACCGGACGTATTGGACGGACGGCTCGGAGGCGGCGGTATCGGCGCTGGCGGCCCTGGTGGGCCGGGAAAACGTAAGCATAAAGGCATAAGGAAAGCCCCGGCGGCGGGGAAAAGGAGGTCCGATATGACAGGTATGCGGAGAACGAAAATCGTTTGCACCCTTGGCCCGGCTACCTCGGAGGAGCGGGAGATTGAAAAGCTGGCCCGGGCGGGCATGAATGTGGCCCGGCTGAACTTTTCCCATGGGGACCATGCCTCCCACGGGGAGATGATGCGGAAGGTGAAGGCGGTGCGGGAGCGGCTGGGGCTGCCCCTGGCCTTGATGCTGGACACCAAGGGCCCGGAGATTCGGATTGGAACCTTTGAAAAGGGGAAAATTTACCTCCACAACGGGGACGAGTTTACCCTGACCACGAATGCGGTGGCAGGGGACGAGCACCGGGTTTCGGTAACCTCTTGCGACCTGCCCCGGGATTTGGTACGGGGAAGCCGGGTGCTGCTGGACGACGGGCTGGTGGAGCTGGTGGCGGAGGAGCTGACGGACACCGACATTCGCTGCCGGGTGGTAAACGGGGGGTTTTTGAGCGACCATAAGGGCGTGAACATCCCCGATGTGATTGTGCGGCTGCCGGCCCTGACCGACCGGGATATTTCCGATTTGCAATTTGGTGTGGAGCAGGGCGTGGACTATGTGGCGGCCTCCTTTATCCGTAATGCCGGGGATGTAAAGGCTATCCGGCAGGTGCTGAAAGACGCCGGAGGCGAAGGCATCCATATTATTGCCAAAATCGAAAACCGGGAAGGCGTGGCCAATATCGACGCCATTTTGGAGGCGGCGGACGGGATTATGGTGGCCCGGGGCGATTTGGGGGTGGAGATTCCTCTGGAGGAGGTGCCGCAGGTACAAAAAAGCCTTATCCAAAAGGCAAACCTGCTGGGGAAGCCGGTGATTACGGCCACCCAGATGCTGGAGTCTATGACGGAAAACCCCCGGCCCACCCGGGCCGAGGCCAGCGATGTGGCCAACGCCATTTATGACGGCAGCGACGCTGTGATGCTTTCGGGGGAGACGGCGAAAGGGAAGTATCCGGTGGCGGCAGTGGCGATGATGGCCCGGATTGCGGTGGAAACGGAAAAGAATATTGATTATGTCCAGCGGCTAAACTCTACCCTGACCCCGGAGACCGACTCGGTGACCAACGCCATTGGCCATGCGGCAGCTACCATTGCGGCAGAGCTGCATACGGCTTGCATTGCTACGGTAACAAAGAGCGGGTTTACCGCCCGGATGGTGGCCCGGTTCCGGCCGGTGTGCGCCATTGTGGCCTCTACCACCGACGAGCGGGTGTGGCGGCAGATGAACATGGTGTGGGGGCTGATCCCGGTGTTGGACCAGGAGGAAGCTTGGGAGCACGCGGTGTTCCAAACGGCTTTGCAGGCGGCGGTGCGGGCCGGGGCGGCAGAGCCCGGGGAGCTGGTGGTGCTTTCCATGGGCATCCCGGTAGGGGTGACGGGAACCACCAATACCCTGCGGGTGGTGCAGGTGCCGGGGAAGGAATAAAAAAGAAAGAGAAAAAAGAAAGAGAAAAAAGAGATAAGGAAAAGAAGAAAAGAGCTTCCCGGTGGGGAGGCTCTTTTGGCTTGGGGGAGGGAAAGGTCGAGGTCAAGGGAAAGGTCAAAGGTGAGGTCAAAGTCAAAGTCAAGGTCAAGGTCAAGGGCAAGGGCAAGGGTACAAAGGGGATACGGATGCAAAGCCTTCCTCAGGAGATCTTTGCTGCTAAGGGCGTTAACGTACGTTGCAAAGAAGCTCCTTCGGTCGGCTAATCGTGCGTT
>CAKTER010000208.1 GCA_934552695.1 uncultured Eubacteriales bacterium | reverse complement strand
GTAATATACTATTTTAACAAACGGGGAAAAAGTAAATAAAAAATTCCTGGAATAATTTGAAAAAAAGACTACAAAAACAGCCCCGGTTGGTGTATAATAACAATATGGCGATGTGTGGCCGCCTTTGGCCGCAGGAATTCCAACACGAAAGGATGAAGGAGAATGAGTAAAGTAGTTTCCGTTGACAAGGCTGTGGAACAAATCAAGGATGGCATGACCATTATGATCGGTGGCTTCCTGGCCGTTGGCACTCCCGAGGTTCTGATCGACGCCATTGTAAAGAAGGGCGTAAAGGATTTGACCATCATCTGCAACGATACCGGCTTTGTGGACAAGGGTTCGGGCAAGCTGGTCGTAGCCAAGCAGGTGAAGAAGGTCATTGCTTCTCACATTGGTACCAATAAGGAGACCGGCCGCCAGATGTTTGCCGGCGAGATGGAAGTAGAACTGGTTCCCCAGGGTTCTCTGGCCGAGAAGATTCGTTGCGGCGGTATGGGTCTGGGCGGCGTTTACACCGAGACCGGCGTAGGCACCGAGGTAGCCAAGGGCAAAGAAACCAAGGTTATCAACGGCAAGGAATATCTGCTGGAGCTCCCCCTGCATGCCGACGTAGCTATCATTGGCGCTACCAAGGCCGACGAGGTTGGCAACCTGTACTATGCCGGTTCTACCCGGAACTTTAACCCCCTGATGGCGATGGCCGCCGATGTGGTCATTGTTGGCGCCGAGGAAATCGTTCCCGTAGGCGGCATCGACCCCAGCGACGCCATGACCCCCGGCGTTGTGGTAGATTACATCGTTCAGGCCTGAGCTTTGTTGCCGACTTTTAACTTTTAGGAGGGAATATAAATGGATGCAAAAGAATTTATCGCAAGACGCGTAGCCAAGGAATTTCAGGACGGTTATGTAGTAAACCTGGGCATTGGTCTGCCCACCATGGCTGTAAACTACGTCCCCGAAGGCGTAAACGTTATCCTGCAGTCCGAGAACGGCTTTGTGGGCCTGGGCCCTGCTCCCGAACCCGGCAAGGAAGATAAGAACATCGTAAACGCCGGTGGCCAGCCTGTTACCATCCTGCCCGGCGGTGCTTTCTTTGACAGCGCTACCTCCTTTGGTATCATCCGCGGCGGCCACGTAGACGCTACCGTTTTGGGTACTCTGGAAGTAGACGAAAAGGGCAACATTGCCAACTACATGGTGCCCGGCAAGATGGCCCCCGGTATGGGCGGCGCTATGGACCTGGTTTGCGGCGCCAAAAAGGTTATCGTAGCCATGGTTCACACCCAGAAGGGCGCTCCCAAGATTCTGAAGGAGTGCACCCTGCCTCTGACCGGTAAGGAGAAGGTCAACCTGATTATTACCGAAATGGGCGTCATGGAAGTCACCCCCGACGGCCTGGTGCTGAAAGAGATCGCTCCCGGCGTAACCGTGGACGAGATCAAGGCCGCTACCGCCTGTGAGCTGAAGGTTGCCGACGACCTGAAGACCATCGAGGTGTAAGTTAATCTTTTTAGAAAGAGCGCAGAGATTTTCTCTGCGCTTTTTGTTTGCCTTGTGTTGGGGCGGATAAGAAAAATAGAAAAGAACCGGCTGAGGGGCGGCGGGGGAGGAGGCTTTAGCAGGCTTCCCGGGCTTCTCGCTGGCTTTTGGGAAAAATGCACAAAATCCCCGGCCTGGGGAAAAGTTTTTCTGCGGCCCCTTGTAATTTGGCAGGGAGCGTGATAAACTTTTAACCAGAAGCCTGTCTGTTTTGCCCAAATGCAGCGCCCAATGGGGCGGGCGTTTGGCCGGACGGGACACTGTGCCGTAGCCCTGCGGGGCCGGTACCGGGGGAAACCCGATAAAAAAGGAGGAGTTTTTATGTTTGAACGTATTGCTATTATGGGCGTAGGCTCTTTGGGAACCATCCTGGGCGCTCACATTGCCAAGGCCCGTCAGGTCGATTTAATCGACGCCAACAAGGCTCACGTTGACGCCATGAACAAAGAGGGCGCTACCGTAGTGGGCTGCAAGGAAATGAATGTTCCGGTTCACGCCCTGACTCCCGACCAGATGGAAGGCGAGTACGACCTGTATATCTACATGGCCAAGCAGACCTACAACGACTCTTGCCTGCCCCAAATGAAGAAGCATTCCCACGCCAATACCTATGTGTGCTGCTGCCAGAACGGGATTCCCGAAATGGCTGTGGCAAAGTATTTTGGCGAGGACCATACCTTTGGCTGCACCATCGGCTGGGGCGCTACCTGGCTGCGTCCCGGCGTGTCCGAGGCCACGACCACCGAGGACCGTTGGATTGTTCACCTGGGCACCATGGACGGCAAGATTACGCCCGAAGTGGAAGAATGCCAGAAGATTATGGAGCTGATGTGCCCCGCCCCCATTACCACCAACCTGATGGGCGACCGCTGGAGCAAGCTGGTTTGCAACTGTGCCTTCTCCGGAATGTCCGCCGTTTTGGGCTGCACCTTTGGGGAAGTTTTGGAT
>CAKTER010000207.1 GCA_934552695.1 uncultured Eubacteriales bacterium | reverse complement strand
GCCCTGGCCCTGGCCCTTGCCCTTGCCCTTGCCCTGGCCCTTGCCCTGGCCCTTCGCCCTTATCCCCCTCGCCCCCTTTCTCCCCCAAGAAAAAAAGACCCCTTGCAAGGTCTTTTTTCTTTCTCCCTTCTTCTTTTTTCAATTTCCTCTCCGGCCTACCCCAGCAGCCGTCCCCAGCCCGGTAACTGCTTCACCCAGGGCAGGGCCCGCCCCAAGGACAACAGCCAGTCTTTCCACAAAGCCTGTCCCAAAGGCGTCGAAAAAAATAAAATCACCAAAGCCGCCGCCAACAAAAAGACGAGCAGCGCCCGGGCAAAGTTCTGCTTTGTCTGCTTCCGGCAATGGCCCGTAGCCCACAAAATCAACAGCACCACATTTACCCCGGGAATCAGCAGCAACAGGAATATCCCCAAAAATCCACCGGTGGAAATGGGCGCATACCGGCTTTTTCGGCCGGGGGCCTCCTCTGGCCCCTCCTCCGGTTCTTCGGCAAGGGCCGGAGGCGCTGCCGTCGGATTTGGTGCAATCGGGGCCACCGGCAAAGCTTCGGGCGCTTTGGCCAAGTCCGCCGCATTTTCCCCTTTTTCCGGAGCCGGCAACACCTCCTGGCCTTCCGCCTCCGCCGGCAACCCCAAAGAGGCCGCTGTCTCCCCGGCTTCCCCGGTATGGCTCAAAGCCGTCCCCCGTTCTTCCTCTGCCGGACGAGCCAGAGCCGCCCCACAATGAATACAAAACCGCTTATCGCCCTCGTTGGGCTCCCCACAGCGGGGACAGATTTGTTTTTCCACCAAAACGCCTCCTTTTGCGTCGAATCCGGCCATTCTTTTCTCTATTGTACGAAAGCCCGGCCAAAAACACAAGGGATTTTGCAGTTTCTCCACAAAATCCCCTGTTTCCGGGCCTTCCCGGTCTGTTTATTCGTACCGCAGCGCTTCGATGGGGTCGGCCTTGGCCGCCTTGCTGGCCGGATACAGGCCAAAAAATATCCCCACCAAGGCGGAAAACCCTACGGCCAGCAGCACGGTGCCGGGGTTCACCACCACCGACATCCCTACCAGCGCAGCGCCAATCCCTACGACGCCAATGCCCAGGGCGGTGCCGATGATGCCGCCGCCCGCCGAAATGGCGGCGCTTTCAATCAAAAATTGGAACATCACATCGGAGGTTTGGGCCCCCAGCGCCTTGCGGACGCCGATTTCCCGGGTGCGTTCCGTGACCGAAACCAGCATAATGTTCATAATCCCAATGCCGCCCACCACCAAGGAGATAGCCGCAATGGCGCCCACCACCAGCGATAGCTTGCTTAGGATGGAGTTCATTTGCGCCATTTCCTCCTGGGCCGAGACCAGCTGCACGTTTTCGGGCATTACCCCTTTTCGCCGGGCAATAAAATTGACAAACTTCTCATGGAACGCCTCATAGTCCGTGCCGTCGGCCGTCACCATGGTGAGGCTCCAAAATATATCGTCCGGGCCGGTGATCAGCGTCTCGGGAAGGTAGTTGGTTCCCATATCGTTCACACCGCCCAGCAATCGCATCAGTGCCGAAGCGTGGTTTTGCCACACGCCGATGATGGTCAGCTCCAGCAGTTCGCTATTGTAGGACATTCGCACAGTCTCGCCCACCACATCGGTGCGGCCAAACAGCTTTTGGGCAAAAACGTCCTCCACCACTATATAGGGCCGCCCCTCCCGCAGGTCGGCGTCGGAAAACAGCCGGCCGGCAATAACGTCAATCTTTTGGTAAGCCGTGGGGTTTTCGGCCAGCCCCTGATAATAGGCCTTTTCGGTTTTGCGGCCCACCTTAAAATCCGCCCGTCCGCTTTCGGACACCCCAATGTAGGCCAGGTCGTCGCCCATGGCCTCCTGAATGGCCTCCTTGTCGTCCAGGTTGTACATCTCCCGCTCGGTGTAGTAGTCGTCCTCGCCGATAATGTAGGATTGACACAGGCCAAGCCCCACGCTTTCGTACTCCTTGGCAAACACATCCCGCAGGGTGTCCCCCAGCGAAACAATGGCAATCACCGCCGCAATGCCAATAATCATCCCCAGCATCGTCAAAAGGCTGCGGGTCTTGTTGGCCCGGATGGCCGCCAGCGCCATACTAATGTTTTCAAAAATCACTGGGCCGCCTCCTCTCCGGAAGCCGTTTCTCCCCGGTTTTCGGAGCCGCCCAACCGGCCCTCCCGCTTCATTTCCCAATACTCCCGGGGGCCCGAGCCGTCCTGCCGCACATCGCTGACCAGGCGCCCATCCTTAAACCGCAGCACCCGCTTGGTAAAGGCCGCAATGTCGTCCTCGTGGGTAACAATGATGACCGTGGCCCCCTCCCGGTTCAGCCGGGTAAAAAACTCCATAATCTCGTAGGACGAGGCTGTATCCAAATTGCCCGTAGGCTCGTCGGCCAACAAAATCGAGGGGTCGTTGGCCAGGGCCCGGGCGATCCCCACCCGCTGCCGCATCCCGCCCGACAGGCTGGCGCAGGACTGCCGC
>CAKTER010000206.1 GCA_934552695.1 uncultured Eubacteriales bacterium | reverse complement strand
GCGGGGCTATGTGTTCTCCTCCGCCAACTCCATCAACATCGGCCGGCTGGCGCCGCAGGTGGCCTACTATTTTTATGCCTATGCCCAGCTGGTGCGGCAGGGGGCCATTGCCTTGGGGGACAAGGTGAACTTTACCGTGCCCACCGGGAACTTTGGGGATATTTTGGCCGGGTATTACGCCCAGCAGATGGGCCTGCCCGTGGGCAAGCTGATTTGCGCCTCCAACAAAAATAAGGTGCTGTACGATTATTTTAAAACCGGGGTGTACGACAAAAACCGGGAGTTTTTTGTGACCACCTCCCCCTCCATGGACATCCTCATCTCCAGCAACCTGGAGCGGCTGCTGTGCCACGAGTTTGGCCCGGCGGAAACGGCCCGGCTGATGAACGACCTGAAAACCACCGGGGTGTTCCGTACCGAGCCCCTGCAAGAGATGGTGGGCGAGTATGCCGACGAGGCGGAGTGCGCCGCCGCCATCCGCTCCCTGTACCAAAGCGCCGGGTATGTGATGGACCCCCATACGGCGGTGGCCTATGCGGCCCACCAAAAATACCGGCAGCAGACCGGGGATAACACGGTGAATGTGGTGGTTTCTACCGCCAGCCCCTTTAAGTTTACCAAGGATGTGCTGTGCGCCATCGACCCGGCCTACGAAGGCAAGGGGTTTTTCGAGCTGGTGCCCGAGCTGGTGCGGCTTTCGAAAACCCCCGAACCGGCGCCCATTCGGGGCTTGGCCCAGCGGGAACGCCGCCATCAGGAGGTTATCCCCCGGGATGGGATCCCTGCCTATGTGCAAAACAAGCTGCTCTAAGCAAATCTGCCAAAAAATCCAACAAAGGTCAGGCCCTGTTTTACGGGGCCTGACTTGCGTTTTGGCGTTAATTGCTTTACAATAGGGATAATGGCGGTTTTATGCAAAGCCGCAAATGTTTAGCAGAAATGCGGGAGGTATACCATGAAATTATTTATTGATACGGCCAATGTGGCCGAGATTCGGGAAGCCAACGACTGGGGCGTGATTTGCGGCGTGACCACCAACCCCTCCTTGATTGCCAAGGAAGGCCGGGACTTTGTCGAAGTGGTGAAGGAGATTACCACCATTGTGGACGGCCCCATCAGCGCCGAGGTCATTAGCCTGGAGCACGAGGGCATGGTGAAGGAGGCCCGGGAGCTGGCAAAAATCCACAAAAACATCATCATCAAAATCCCCATGACCGAAGAGGGGCTAAAGGCGGTAAAAATTTTGCACGCCGAGGGCATCCGCACCAACGTGACCCTCATCTTCTCTGCGGCACAGGCGCTGCTGGCCGCCCGGGCCGGCGCTACGTTTGTAAGCCCCTTTATGGGCCGGGTGGACGACGTGGGCAACCAGGGCTTGGATTTGATTGACGATATTGTGACCATTTTCCAAAACTTCGGGATTGAGACTGAGATTATTGCCGCTTCCATCCGGCACCCCATGCACGTGGTGGAGGCCGCCAAGCTGGGCTGCGATATTGCCACCGTGCCCTACAAGGTGTTAAAGCAGATGTTTAACCATCCGCTGACCGACATTGGCATCCAGAAGTTTTTAAAGGACTGGGAAACCGTGCCCAAAAAGTAAAAAGCAGTGACCGGAACAGCCAAAATACCCGGTAATGGGGAAAGAATAAAGGAGACCAGCATGAACATTGACCAGCTTACGGTAAATACCCTGCGGTTTTTGGGGGCCGAGGCCATCCAAAAAGCCAAGTCGGGGCATCCCGGTATTGTGATGGGCGCCGCTCCCGCAGCGTTTACGGTGTTTAAAAACATGAAACATAACCCCGCCGACCCCTCGTGGGCCGACCGGGATCGGTTTGTCCTTTCGGCAGGCCACGGCTCGGCGTTGCTGTATGCGCTGCTACACGTGTTCGGGTATCCCGTTAGCCTGGAGGACTTAAAAAACTTCCGTCAGCTGGATAGCCGGACCCCCGGGCATCCGGAGTACCGGCATACCCCCGGGGTGGAGACCACCACCGGCCCGCTGGGACAGGGGATTGCCAATGCGGTGGGGATGGCGCTGGCCGAAAGCCGGCTGGCCGCTCACTTTAACCGGCCCGACTTTGCTGTGGTGGATCACTACACCTACGCCTTGTGCGGCGACGGCTGCTTGCAGGAGGGGGTAGCCGCCGAGGCCGCCTCGCTGGCGGGGACGCTGGGGCTGGGCAAGCTCATTGTGCTGTACGACTCCAACCGTATCACCATCGAGGGCGATATTGCCACCGCCTTTGACGAGGACGTAAAGGCCCGGTTTGCCGCCTATGGCTGGCAGACCTTAAAGGTGGAGGACGGCAACGATTTAACCAGCATTGCCGCCGCCCTCAACGAGGCCAAGGCCGATACCGCACGCCCCACTCTTATCCAGATTTGTACGGAAATTGGCTACGGCGCCCCCCACAAGGTGGGGAAGGCTGCGGCCCATGGGGAGCCTTTGGGCGAGGAGGAAATCCAGCTGGCCAAGGACGCCTTGGGCTGGCACAA
>CAKTER010000205.1 GCA_934552695.1 uncultured Eubacteriales bacterium | reverse complement strand
CCCACCCCCCCTCCCCCGGGACGGCTTCTCCCCGCTTCTTCCCCATTTTGGCCCTTTGCGGCTCCCTTCTCTTCCTTTTCCTCTTTTCCTCTTTTCCTCCTCTCCTTCTCTTCTCCTCTTCTTCCCCTCCTCTTTTTCTCCTCCTCTCCTCCCTCTTTCCATTTTCTTCCTGCTCCTTTTCCCGTTCTGCTTCTTTTCCCTGCCCCCTCGTTTTTCTGCTTTTGCTCCATCCCCTTTTTTAGGTTTTGAAAAATATTTTTAAAAATCCCCTTGCAATCTTTCTTTGATATGGTATCATAGTACCATATTAGCATGATAAAGTATTTAGGTGAATAGGAACGAGGAGGAACCCCTATGAAAAAAACCATTCGCTGGACGGCCCTGGCTGCCGCCGCCATCCTGGCTCTGGGCCTGTGTGCCTGTAGCTCCAACGACAACAACGGCTCGACCACTCCCGCCACCGGCGCCACGGATGAAAAGCCGGACGATTCCGCCGCCACCGCCGGCGACACTGCCTCCGGTCTGGTGATTCTGGACGAGACTCTGGCCGCCGAGGAATACGGCATCGGCTTCCGCAAGGGCGATGTCACCCGGGACGTGGTTGACGCTGCGCTGAAAGTCCTGAAGGCCGAGGGAAAAGTCGAAGAAATCTCCAACCAATGGTTCGGCTACGACCTGACCACCATCGAGGGTGACGCCGCCGCTTTGGACGGGTTGGACACCCAGGAGGGCCGCACCTTTATTCTGGGCCTGGACGACAGCTTCCCTCCCATGGGCTACCGGGACGAAAACAACAACGTTGTGGGCTTTGACATTGATTTGGCCCAGGCCGTTTGCGACAAGCTGGGCTGGACGTTACAGATTCAGCCCATCGACTGGAGCGCCAAGGAAATGGAGCTGGAATCCGGCAACATCGACTGCATTTGGAACGGCATGACCCTGACCCCCGAACGGCTGGAGGCTATGGACTGCTCCGCTCCCTACATGGCCAACACCCAGGTGCTGGTGGTCCGGGCCGCCGAGGGCTACACCTCCAAGGCCGATTTGGCCGGGAAAAAGCTGGCCCTGCAAACCGGCTCCTCTGCCGAAGCCGCTTTGGACAGCGACGCCGACTTTAAGGACAGCCTGGCCAGCGTAGTCACCTTCGACACCAACCTGAACTGCTTTATGGATTTGGAGCAGGGCTCGGTGGACGCCGTACTGGTGGATAGCATTGTGGCCGGCTGGTACATCCAAACCGGAAACCTGTAAGCTCGCATCCTCAATCATTTCCAAAAACCAAAGCGGGAGCGCCCCTTGCCTCCCGCTTTCTAACTGCTCTCTCTGCCGAATCCCGAAAGGAGACCCGTTATGAGTCGCATTAACCTGGCCGCCCTCATCCCCTCCATGCTCTCCGGCATGGGGGTATCGTTGCAAATCTTCGGCATCACCCTATTGCTGGGCCTGCCCCTGGGGCTGCTGCTGGCTGCCGGGCGGATGTCCCGCCTGCGGGCGCTCCGGTATCCGGTACAGGCGTTTTTGCTGGTGATGCGGGGTACGCCCCTCATGCTACAGCTCTTTTTCTTCTACTTTGGGCCCTTTTACATTTTTGGGCTCCGGGGTATGAACCGGTTTGCGGCGGTGCTGATTGCCTTTGTCCTCAACTACGCCGCCTATTTTGCCGAAATCTACCGGGGCGGTATCGAATCCATCTCCCAAGGGCAATACGAAGCCGCCGAGGCTTTGGGCTTTACCAAAAAGCAAACCTTTTTCCGCATTGTCCTGCCCCAGGTTTTAAAGCGGATTCTGCCCTCCATGGGCAACGAGTTTATGACGCTGGTGAAGGACACCGCCCTGGCCCGGGTCATTTCGGTGGTGGAGCTGTTCGACGTAGCCGCCAAGGCCGCCAACAGCTCGGTTTCCGCCGTGCCCTTTGTGGTAGCCGCCGTATTCTATTTGGTAATGAATCTGGTGGTGGGCCAGCTGTTCCAGTTGGCCGAACGCAAGCTGGACTATTATCGCTAAGGAGGGACAAGCATGGAAATTCTATCTGCCCGGCACATCCGCAAGGCCTTTGGCGAAACCCAAGTGCTGCGGGATATTTCGCTGACCGTAGAGGAAGGCCAGGTGGTGGCTGTGATTGGCCCCTCCGGCAGCGGCAAGTCTACCCTGCTCCGTTGTATCAACCAGTTCGAGACCATTGACTCCGGCGAAATCTTGGTAGAAGGCGAAACCATGGTACGGGACGGAGTGTATGCCGACCCGGCCACCCGCCGCCGGATCCGGCAAAAAATCGGGCTGGGGTTCCAAAACTTTAACCTGTTCCCCCACTTTTCGGTATTGCTGAACATTACCGAAGCCCCCATCGTCGTGCTGGGGCAGCCCCGGGAGCAGGCCGAGGCCAACGCCCGGAGCCTGCTGGCCAAAATGGGGCTGGCAGGGAAGGAGACCCAATACCCCTACCAGCTTTCCGGCGGCCAACAGCAGCGGGTGTCCATTGTCCGGGCGCTGGCCCTTTCCCCCCGGATTTTGTTTTTCGACGAGCCCACCTCCGCCCTGGAC
>CAKTER010000204.1 GCA_934552695.1 uncultured Eubacteriales bacterium | reverse complement strand
GGCCAGCTCCTTCATGACGGTGAGGACCTCGCCCACCATTTCCGGGTCTAGGGCAGAGGTGGGTTCATCGAAAAGCAGCATTTCGGGATTCTTGGCCAGGGCCCGGGCAATGGCCACCCGCTGCTTTTGCCCACCGGACAGCTCGTTGGGCTGGTGCTCCAACCGGCCGCCCAAGCCCACCTTTTCCAATAGCATGGCCGCCCGCTCCCGCCGCTCCGCCTTCGGTCTCCGGGCATAAATCATGGGCATTTCCACATTTTTCAACGCCGACATCCGGGGGATGAGGTTAAAGGACTGGAACACAAACCCAATCTTCCGGTTCCGCACCCGGCTCAGCTCCCGGTTGTCCTGCTGGGCAATTTCGATGCCATCCAATTGGTACGACCCGCTGAACTTACGATCCAAGCACCCCAAAATGTTCATCAGCGTGGACTTGCCCGACCCGGACTGGCCCATAATGGCCACATACTCCCCGGCGGCAATGGTCAGGTCAATGTCCTTGAGGGCATGCACCGCCGTTTCTCCGCTGCCATATACCTTGTTGAGATGGGATAATACAATTCGCTCCTGCATACGCCACCCGCCTTACATCGGGATGACGGCCATGCCGTCCACCAGCCCGTCGGGGTTCGTTACGATAACGTCGGTTTCGGTAAGGCCGTCGGCCAGCACCTGCACCCGCAAATCGTTTTCCACTCCCAAGGTAACAGAGATTTGCGTCACGGTGTTGTCGGCGTTCAGCTTAAAGACGGCGTAGCTGCCGTCGGGTTGCTGGGCCAGGGCCTCAAAGGGTACAGTCAACGCATTTTCGGCCCGGTCCAGCAGAATGCTGGCTTTGGCGGTAATGCCGGAGATGAGCTTGGGGTTTGTCCCGGTAATCCGAATATATACCGGCACCACCCGTTCGCTGCCGCCGTCCTTCTGCTCGCCCGTGGGGGAAATCCGCTCCACAACGCCAGAAACACTGTCCCCGCCTAAAATATCGGCCGTGACCTCCACCGGCTGCCCCACCTGCACGCTGGCAATGTCATACTCGCTCACCATCACCTTCATTTGCAGGTTGTCGATATTTTCAATCACGAACAGGGGCTTTTTATCCTCGGTATCGTCGGCAAACCGCCCCACCCTGGTATACACCCGGATCACCGTCCCGGCAATCTGGCTCCGAATCTCACAATCCTCCAGCTGCTCCCGGCTCAGGCTCAGCGAAGCCCGGGCATTGCTTACCGCCTTTTGCTCTGCCGCCGAGGCCACCACCTTTCCGTCGCTTACGGAAAACCCGGCCACGGCCCGGTCTGCGGAATTCTTAGCCATTTGAGCGTCCTCCACCTCTTTGGCTGTGGCCGAACCGGCCGCATACAGGGCTTGCACCTGCTCCAACGCTTCCCCGGCCCGCCTTTGCTGCTCCAGCGCCGCCTCATACTCGGCCTGGGCCTTTTCCAGCGCTTCGTTCAGCTGTAGCTGCTGCAAATCCACAGCGGCCTGATTCAAGGTCAGCTGTTTTTCCAGCTGGCTGCTGTCCAGCACCGCCAGCAGCTGTCCTTTTTCCACCCGGTCGCCTTCCTTAACCAAAATGCTTTGCACCTCGGCGTGGAGCTGGGACTGCACTTCCACGCTTTCTGTCCCCTCCAGCGGCGCCTTTTGGCTCAGCCGCTTTTCAATGGTTTCCCGCAGCACCGGGGTCGTGTTCACCGGCATCCCGGTATCGGCTCCGGCCGACCGGCTCCGCAGGGCCAGCCCCGCACCGATAGCCGCCACAGCGATCACCGTGAGGACCACCGTCTTTTTTTTGCTCCACTTCACACGCGATCCGTCCTTTCTCGTTCTCCTCAACGTTCGTACCCATCATAGCACACAAAACCAAAGAATCCCGGGTAGTCTCCTTAAGAAATTCCAAAGATTGGCCCAATATTCTCTAAATTTTGGAACCTTTTGGGGCGGATTCCGTCTTATTTGTTTTGTCCCGTCTCCTGGATAAAAAAAGGGCCGGAGCCACTCGCACAGTCCGGTCCTCTCGTCTTGCGGAAAAGCTTAAAATGCGGTTACGACTCCGCCGGTCACCACCCATTTTACCTTCGGCTCGGCAAAGTCCAGCTTGCGATTAAAAAAGGCAATGGTTGCCCCCGAAAGCTCAAACTCATCGGCAGCCACCGTGTTTTCCACCGCCAAATTGAAGGTAAACTCCGTCGCAGCCCAATCCCACTCGTCCCGGAGCATAAACACCCGGTCCTGGCACTGGGCAATGGCCCGGCGCATGTCCTCCTGCTGCCAGTCGTTCATTTCCTCTACCGCCAGCTCCAACGCATGGGAATCCATGGTCAGGGGGAAATACAGCGCCGTCAGCTCCGGCAGCGGCAGATAGTTTAGATAGTCCTCGGCCTCCCGGCCCCGCACCTTGTCGCAGGCATAGGCTGCCAGCGCCGCCGGGTCCCGGCTGTCCGGCTCCTCCATGTCCAAACAGGTGCCGTTTTCAAAAATCACCAGCGCCTCCTGGGGGCAAATCAGCTTGTCCGCCAGCCGAAGCGCCAGCTCCGCCATGCGGGGGCCGTCGTTGCATTGGCTCAGGTGCTTCTCAAACAAGTCCTTTAGTACCATATCGTTTCCTCCCGAAAATACGGCCCCGGAAGGC
>CAKTER010000203.1 GCA_934552695.1 uncultured Eubacteriales bacterium | reverse complement strand
GGTCAGCCTCCAAGGCGGCGGCCAACGCCCCCTCGTTTTCCTCTATGGCCGTTAACAGCTTTTGCAGGGCCTGCTTCCGGGCCGCTACCGGCCGGGTAGCTCCCGTAGCAAAATAGGCCTTTTGGGCCGCCACCAGCCGGGAAAAGTCCCCGGTTTCGGTTTCCCCCGGGGTCAGCTCCTCCCGGGGCATAGCCGCCCGGTAGATTTCCTCCAGCTGCCGGGCGTCCCACAGCACCGGCACCGGGTACAGGGGGTTGGCCTCGGCGTCGGCGTACCGGGCCAGCTGGGGGATGTCCTCGGCCCGGATGGCGTCGATGTGGTCGGGGATATTATATTTTCCGTTCTTTTCCCGGATGGCGGCCACAAACCGGCGGGCCAGGGCCTCGTCGCTCTCGCTGCTCTGCCCCAACCCGGCGGACACCGCCAGCCTGGCCAGTGCCGGCCACACCCGGGCGCCGTAGCGCTCCAACACCTGCGGCAACAGCACCGCATTGGTCCAGCCGTGGGGCAGGTCGTATCGCCCGCTGAGGCTGTGGGATACGGCGTGGATGTAGCCCACATACGACCGGGTAAAGGCCCGGCCTGCGTAATGGGCTGCACAAAGCATGGCCTTTTCCGCCGCAGCGCTTTCGTGGGCCACCGCAGCATCCAGATTGGCAAATATCAGCCGCACAGCCTCCTCGGCGTCGGCCCGGGTCTCCCGGGTGGTGGAACGGCCAATGTAGGCCTCTACCGCATGGGTCAGGGCGTCCAGCCCCGTGGTAGCCGCCACGCCCTCCGGCAGGCCGTGGATGGTTTCGGGGTCCAGCACCGTATACCGGGGGATGAGGGGAAAGTCGTTGATGGCAAATTTATGCCGGGTAGCCGAATCCACCAGTACCGCCGCCAGCGTGGTTTCGCTGCCCGTCCCGGCGGTGGTAGGCACCGCAATCAGCAGGGGCAGCTTTTTTTGCACCTTTAAAATCCCCGCCAGCTTTGTTAAGGGCACATCGGGCCGGGCCTGCCGCACCCCCACGGCCTTGGCCAAATCCATGGGCGAGCCGCCGCCATAGGCAATGAGGCAGTCGCAGCCCTCCCGGCGGTAAAGGGCCGCCGCTTCCTCCACCAGGTCGGTGGTGGGATTCGGAAAGCACCGGTCAAACCGGGCAAAGGGCAGGCCCTGCTTCCCCAGCTCCCGCTCCAAATGGGTGGTAGCCCCCAGGGCCGCCAGATTGGCGTCGGTCACAATCAGCGGCTTTTGCTTTCCATTTTTTTGCAAAACAGCGGGAATATCGGCAATATGCTCCAAAATTTCGGGGTTCCGGTAGGGCAGCACCGGCAGCGCCAGCCAAAATACGGTTTGAAAACAACGGCAATACAGCTTTTTAAACACATTCATAGCTCTTCCTCGCATTGGTCTTTGGTTTCTCCGGCCCGGGGCCATTTTTTTGTATCGTTTATGTTGATTCCTCAACAAAAAGAGCACTCACTACTTTATTCTCTTTTTGTTGATTTGTCAACCAGTTTCCCTCATTTTCGTCCAGACCAACGGAAAACGCCTATTTTTCCCCTACCGGGTTCATTGGAAAAGCCCGTTCTTCTCCCGGATACGCCAAAGGGGAGTGCTTTGGCGCACTCCCCCGCTTTTTCAGGCTTCTTTTTTGTTTTATTCCCGCCAGCGCAGCAGCCGTTTTTCCAGCCACAGCACCAGCTGATACAGCCCGGCGGCCAGCAGGGCCAGCAACAGTACCGATAGCATCACCCAATCCAGCTTAAACACCTGGCTGCCATACACAATGAGATACCCCAGCCCGTCCCGGGCCACCAAAAACTCCCCCACCATCACGCCCACAAAGGACAAGCCTACGTTAATTTTTAGGGCGCTCATCATAGCGGGCAGGCTGGCAGGCAGTACAATCTTTTGCAATACCTGCCGCCGGGTACCGCCAAAGGTATAGATGAGCTTGATTTTTTCTTCTTCGACTCCCAAAAACCCGTTTAGCACCGAAAGGATGGTCACCACCACCGAAGTCAGCAGGGCCACCGCCACAATGGCGTTCCGGTTATTGCCAATCCACACAATCAAAATCGGCGCCAGCGCCGTTTTGGGCAGGCTGTTGAAAATCACCAGATAGGGCTCGGCCACCTCCCACAACAAGCGGTTCCACCAAAACAGCACCGCCAAGGCCACTCCCAGCAGCGTTCCCAGGGTAAACCCCACCACGGTTTCCCCCACCGTGGCCCCCACATGGTATAGCAGGCTCCCCTCGGCCAACAGGTTTCCCAACGCCAGCACCATGCGGCTGGGGCTGCTAAAGATAAACGGGTCAATCCACCGCAGGGCGGCGGCTGCCTCCCACAGCGCAAAAAACCCCACGCCGATGAGCACCCGGGCCACCATCACCCGGCGCCGGCGCCGCTCCAGCCCCAACCGATACGTCCGCTGCCCCGCCGACTCCGGTACCGGCCGCCGTTCCGGCTTCCCCTTAAACATGGACGTCCAGCTCCTTCCAAATGGCGTTAAAATACTCCCGGAACTCCGGGGCTTCCCGGGTCCTCATGGGGGTACGGTCGGGTATCGAAAGCCGGATGGTATGGATGTTTTTTACCGTGCCGGGGCGGCGGCTCAGCACCACCACCCGGTCGGCCAGCGAAATGGCCTCGGAAATATCGTGGCTTACCAAAATAGCCGTTTTT
>CAKTER010000202.1 GCA_934552695.1 uncultured Eubacteriales bacterium | reverse complement strand
ACAATGAATACGGCGATGAATATGTCTACCCTGTTTGGTTCCCTGGTTTTCGATGACAAGGTCATGAAAGCCCGCCTACCGAAAGAAACTTACAAGGCTCTGCAAAAAACGATTAAAAACGGCAGCCAGCTGGATGAAAACGTGGCCACCGTGGTAGCCAACGCCATGAAGGACTGGGCCGTAGAAAAAGGGGCCACCCACTTTACCCACTGGTTCCAGCCCATGACCGGCATCACCGCCGAGAAGCATGACAGCTTTATTTCCCCCACGCCCGACGGAAAAGTGATTATGGAGTTTTCGGGCAAGGAACTCATCCAGGGCGAGCCCGACGCCTCCTCTTTCCCCTCCGGCGGCCTGCGCTCCACCTTCGAGGCCAGGGGCTATACCGCTTGGGACGCCACCTCCTATGCTTTTATTAAGGACGGCGTGCTGTGCATCCCCACGGTGTTCTGCTCCTACGGCAGCGAGGCCCTGGACCAGAAAACCGCCCTGCTTCGCTCCATGGAGGCCATCAACCACCAAGCCCTGCGGGTGCTGAAGCTGTTTGGCCATACCGAGGTGGGCTCCATCAAAACCACCGTGGGCCCCGAGCAGGAGTATTTTCTGGTCGATAAGGACCTGTACGACAAGCGGAAGGACTTGATCTACACCGGCCGCACTCTGTTTGGCGCCCGGCCTCCCAAGGGGCAGGAGATGGACGACCACTACTTCGGTGCCATTAAGCCCCGGGTGGCTGCCTTTATGAAGGAGCTGAACGAGGAGCTGTGGAAAATGGGCGTGCTGGCCAAAACCGAGCACAACGAGGTGGCCCCTGCCCAGCACGAGCTGGCCCCCATCTTCTCCACCACCAACATTGCCGCCGACCACAACCAGCTGACCATGGAGACCATGCAGAAGGTGGCTAAGCGCCACGGCCTGGTGTGCCTGCTCCACGAAAAGCCCTTTGCCGGGGTCAATGGCAGCGGCAAACACAACAACTGGTCCATTTCTACCGATACCGGGGTCAACCTGCTGGAGCCCGGCGCAACGCCCAGCGAAAATGCACAGTTCCTCCTGTTCCTGTGCGCTGTGATTAAGGCCGTAGACGAATATCAGGATTTGCTGCGGATTTCCGTAGCCAGCGCCGGGAACGACCACCGGCTGGGTGCCAACGAGGCCCCTCCCGCCATTGTATCCATGTTTTTGGGTACCGACCTGAGCGAGATTCTGGAAGCCATCGAGACCGACAGCAGCTACGGCTCCAAGGAAAAAGAGCTGCTGCGGATTGGCGTACATACCCTGCCGAAGTTCCCCAAGGACACCACCGACCGGAACCGCACCTCGCCCTTTGCCTTTACCGGCAATAAGTTCGAATTCCGGATGCTGGGCTCTGCCGCTTCCATTTCCTGCTCCAACACTGTTTTGAACACGGCGGTGGCCGAGGAGCTGAAGGGCTTTGCCGATGCTCTGGAAGAAGCCGAGGACTTTGAGGCCGCCCTGCACAACCTCATCCAGACCACCATTAAGGAGCATAAGCGCATCATCTTTAACGGCAACGGCTACGACGATGCCTGGGTCACCGAAGCCGAGGGCCGGGGACTGTTGAACCTCCGCTCTACCCCCGATGCTCTGACCCATCTGCTGGATGAAAAGAACATCAAGCTGTTTACCTCTCACCACGTTTACAGCCAGACCGAGCTGGAGGCCCGGTACGAGGTGCTGATGGAAAACTATTGCAAGACCATCCACATCGAGGCCCTGACCATGCTGGATATGGCCCAGAAGGATATTTTGCCGGCTATGAGCCGCTTTAGCGAGACCCTGGCGGATACCTGCCAGAAAAAGCTGGCCGTTTCCGAAGATTTGGATTGCATGTACGAAAAGGAGACCTTAAAGAACCTGTGCGGGATGCTTTCGGCCATGTACCGGCAGGTACACAAGCTGGAAGGTGACCTGCTCCACGCCAAATCCATGGAAAGCAACACCGAGCTGGGCTTTTATTATCGGGAGACGATTTTGCCGGATATGACGGCCCTGCGTATTTCCGCCGATGAAATGGAGACCATTGCTTCGGCTAAATATTGGCCCTACCCCTCCTACGGCGAGCTGCTGTTCGGCGTCCGGTAATCCCGGGCGCCCCGCCGGGCTACGATGACAGAAAGAAGTGATTGGGAATGGAATTAACAGAGATTTTGAGTTTTGTCGATAAAGAAATATTCGGCATTTGGTTTTTAATCGGCGCCGCCCTGGTGTTCTTTATGCAGGCCGGGTTTGCCATGGTGGAGACCGGGTTTACCCGGGCCAAAAACGCCGGCAACATCATTATGAAAAACCTGATGGACTTTTGCATTGGGACGGTCATGTTCGTATTCCTCGGGTTCTCGCTGATGATGTCGGAAAACTATTTATTTGGGTTCATTGGCGTACCAAACCTGATGATTTTCCAAAACTTTGGGGAATTTATTACCACCAATGCCTCCAGCTTTGTATTTAACCTGATTTTCTGCGCTACGGCGGCCACCATTGTTTCCGGGGCCATGGCCGAACGCACCAAATTCAGCGCCTATTGCATTTACTCCGCTGTGATTTCGCTGGTGGTCTACCCCATCGAAGCCGGTTGGGTATGGAATCCTCAGGGCTGGCTGGCCCAGCTGGGCTTTATCGACTTTGCCGGTTCCGCTGCTATCCATACCGTCGGCGGTATCTCCGCTCTCATTGGCGCCATGATTTTGGGGC
>CAKTER010000201.1 GCA_934552695.1 uncultured Eubacteriales bacterium | reverse complement strand
GCTGCCAAAGCAGCCCCGGTTGCTGACCAGGCTAAACTTGACCTCCGACAGGGCGGGCACGCCCCCGGCCTCGTCGTAGGCAGGGTGCCAGCCCCGCATAAAGGGCAGGGCGTAGGTACGGTCCATTTCCGCCGTGGTCAGGGGCCTGTTGGGCGGGTTTTGCACCACCAGCCCCTCGTCGTACTCCTCCACCAGCGGCCGGGCGGTAAAGGGGTCGGTGTTTTGGTATTGCAGCAAAAAGCTTTGGGCATAGGCCTGCTTCGAGGCCAAAAGCTCCCGGTAGGTAGGCAAAAAGATGGGGTTTTCCGGCCGCTCCCGGTCCCGGGTCTTGTATACCGTCCCCGGCAGATACGTCAGCTCCGCCACCGGCACGCCGCCGTCCAGGGCCTCGGCAATCTCCAAAATGGAGCGCTCCCCCATGCCGTACATCAGCAGGTCGGCCCCGGAATCCAGCAAAATCGACCGCCGCACCTTGTCGTCCCAATAATCGTAGTGGGCCAACCGCCGCAGGCTGGCCTCAATCCCGCCAATCAGGATGGGCGTGGTCTTATCCTGCTCCCGCAGCTTGTTGCAATACACAATCACCGCCCGGTCGGGGCGCTTGCCCCCCTCCCCGCCGGGAGTATACATATCCTGATGCCGCCGTTTTTTGGCCACGGTGTAGTGATCCACCATGGAATCCAAATTCCCGGCGGAAACCAGCCAGGCCAGCCGGGGCCGCCCCAGCCGGAAAAAGTCGTCGGGGCGCTTCCAGTCGGGCTGGGCGATCATCCCCACGGAATACCCGGCGGCCTCCAGCGTGCGGCAAATGATGGCCGCCCCAAAGGAGGGGTGATCCACATAGGCATCCCCGCAAATATAAACAAAATCCAGCGTATCCCAGCCCCGGGCCAACACTTCGTCCCGGGTCATCGGTAAATAAGGCATAGGCCGCCCCTTTCTTTTTCCGCCGTCAGCGTGTAAAATATATCCAAACCAATCCGGCAGTCCTCGACTGCCGTCCTTCCATTTTAAATCGATAAGGAGGAGCCTCCATGAAACAAAGCTGGAAGCCCGGCACCGTGCTCTACCCCCTGCCCGCCGTTCTGGTCTCCTGCGGGAGCGTCGAGCACCCCAACCTGTTTACCGTAGCCTGGACGGGCATTGTTTGCTCCGACCCGGCCATGACCTACATCTCCGTGCGGCCCAGCCGCTATTCCTACGGGCTCATCGAAGCCTCCGGGGAATTCGTGCTGAACCTGACCACCGAGGCCCTGGCCTTTGCCACGGATTATTGTGGGGTGGTCAGCGGCCGGGACACCGATAAGTTCGCCCATCTGGGCCTTACCGCCGCCCCCTCTGCGGTCGTCAGCGCTCCCTCCCTGGCCGAAAGCCCGGTGAATATCGAGTGCCGGGTACGGGAGAAAAAGCACCTGGGCACCCACGATATGTTTTTGGCCGACATTGTGGCCGTACAGGCCGACGACGCCTATTACGACGAAACCGGCAAGTTCTGCTTTGACCGGGCCCACCCCATTTGCTATTCCCACGGGCAATATTATACCCTGGGGAAGCGGCTGGGTAAGTTCGGCTACTCCATCCAAAAAGCGTCCCCAAAGCCCGCCCGGCGTTAAGCCTGCTCCAAAAGCACCGGCGCAAACCCGCAAAAGTCCCCGGCGGCCAGCACATAGTTCACCCCGTTTCTCTCCCCCCGGGGCCCCTGGGCATGGGACGCCGCCCCGTGAAGATGGCCGTACACCACAGTTTTTACCCCAAACTCCGCCAACAACCGGGTAAACCCGGTTTCATCGCCCCGGGCATTGCAGGGGGGATAGTGCATCATCACCAGCCGGGGGAACCGCCCCTGCCGCCGGGCGGCGGAAAGGGACAGCCGCAGCCGTTGGCATTCCCGGTCGTAAATCTTTTGGTCGCCGCTTTGAAACTCCCGGCTGCCGGGAAGCAGCCACCCCCGGCTGCCGCAAATGGCCCCGTCCTCCCCCCAGGGCACACAGGTGTTTTGCAAAAAGATTAGCCCCGGAAACCGGCTTTGCATCTGCGTGGGGGACGTCCACCAGTAGTCGTGGTTCCCCCGGAGCAGGATTTTGCGTCCCGGCCGGGCCTGCACCCATTCCAGGTCGGGCCCGGCCGCTCCCAGGGTCATCGCCCAGGAAATATCCCCGGGAATGAGCACCGTATCGGCGGGAGCCACGGCTTTATCCCAGTTTTCCGCCATGCGAGCGGTATGGTTTTCCCAGCCCGGGCCAAAAATATCCATAGGCTTGGGGGCGCCCAAGCTAAGATGCAAATCGGCCAACGCCCACAAACTCACAGCTCCAGCTCCTCCCGGCTCCCCTCTTCCAGCTTGTCGTTTAGGGCCTTTAGCCCCAGCATATCCCCCTCGGCCAAGCTTTTTAAAAAGTCCCGCTGCAAACGCTCCAGCTCCTCCTGCGAAAAATTCCCTCTTACATTCCGCAAATTCCCGGCAATGGCAGCCACCAAATCGTTTTTCAGGCTGTTCAAGTGCCGGGCATACATAATTTCGCCCCGGATGGAGCCCATTTCATCGTCCAGCCGGTAAGCCGCCTCGGCCAGCAGCCGCAGCCGCCGCTGTAGGTCGTGGGGGATCTTGCCCTTGTATTTGTATTGGAGCGTATGCTCCGCTGCCGCCCAAAAGTTCATGGCCAGCGTGCGGATTTGGATTTCGGCCCGCACCTCCCGGTAGCCCATCACGGTGTTCACC
>CAKTER010000200.1 GCA_934552695.1 uncultured Eubacteriales bacterium | reverse complement strand
CACCTGCACGTCCTCCTTCGATTTTCCTGCGGCCTCTTTTTTGTCTCCCGTTCCGCTTCGCTTTTTGTGCTTCTTTTTCGGCTTTTTGGGCTTGCCCGCCCGGCCCGGTTCCGTTTATTGCAAAATCTTCAGCAGCTCTGCCGCCTCGGCAATTTCATAGGTTGGGGTCAGCCCCCGGTCGTTGGGCTGGCGCAGCCAATTAAACCAGCAGCAGTCAATGCCGGCATTGACCGACCCGCCGATATCCGCCCGCAGGTTATCCCCCACCATCAGCACCTCCTCGGCGCTCACCCCATAGTGGGCAAACAGCGCCGTAAAAAACCGGGGGTCGGGCTTTTCGTAGCCCAAATCATCGGAAACGGGAACATCCACAAAGCACTCCCGCAGGCCCGCCTGTATCAACCGGGCCTCCTGCATTCCCCGGACGCCGTTGGAGGCGGTATACAGCCGGAAATCCCGGTAAATCTCCCGCAGCACCTCGGCCATTCCCGGCACCGGGACAATCTCCCGGCACATATTCTCGTAAAAAATCCGGGCAAAGTCGGCCCCGGCCTCGGCCTTTCCCAGCCACCGGGCCATTTCCCGGCCCCGGGTATCCAACAGCTGGGGAATGGTCATGGCGCTGTGGCGCTCTGTGTCCCACATCCTTTTGTCCAGCTCCCGGTAATAGTCCCGCACGGCGGGGGTACAGGGGAGCCCCAGGCTTTGGCACGTGTTTTGCAGCGAATGCCAGCTGCTGGCCACATATTGAAAAATCGTATCGTCTACATCGAACAGCACCACCCGGTACTGTTTTTTCGGTTTGGTTTTCATGTCCCTTCCTATCTATTTCTTCCCGTTCTCTTCGTTTTCCCAACTATCCCGGCGCTTTTTCGGCCTTTTCGGGGTGGGGGCCTTGCCGCCCCTCGGCCATTCCCGGCCCGGCTTCCGGTTTACTCCCCCAGCGTAGCCACCATCACGGCCTTAATGGTGTGCATCCGGTTTTCGGCCTCGTCGAATACCACGGACTGGGGCCCTTCCATCACCTCGTGGGTGACCTCCTTTTCCCGGACGGCGGGCAGGCAGTGCATAAAAATGGTTTCCGGCTTACCGGTGGCGGCCATCAGCGCCGCATTCACCTGATAGGGCCGCAGCAGGGCAATGCGCTCGGCGCTCTTTTCCTCCTCGCCCATGGATACCCACACGTCGGTATAAATGGCGTCGGCGCCGGCCACCGCCGCCAAGGGGTCGCTTTCCACACTTACGCTGCCGCCGCTTTGGGCCGCATAGCCCCGGCACAGCTCCAACAGCTCCCGGTCAGGGTGCAGGCTTTCGGGGGCGGCAATTACAAAGTGCAGGCCCATTTTGGCGGCCCCCATCATCAAGGCGTTGGCCACGTTATTCCGGCCATCGCCCACAAACACCAGCTTGACCCCGGCCAAGCGCCCCAAATGCTCCCGGATGGTCAAAAAGTCGGCCAGCACCTGGGTGGGGTGGTCCTCGTCGGTAAGGCCGTTCCACACCGGCACCCCGCTCATGGCCGCCAGGGTTTCCACCGTCCGCTGGGAAAAGCCCCGGAACTCGATGCCGTCAAACATCCGGCCCAATACCCGGGCAGTGTCCTCCACCGTTTCCTTGTGGCCCAGCTGGATGTCGTTTTTGCCCAAATACTCGGGATGGGCGCCCTCGTCCACCGCCCCGATGGTAAAGGCGCAGCGGGTACGGGTGGAGGTCTTTTCAAAAATCAGGGCCACGTTTTTGTGGGCCAGATGGTTTTCAAAAATCCCGGCCTTCTTTTTCTTTTTTAAGTCCTCGGCCAAATCCAGCAGGTAGGTAATCTCCTCCCGGGTATAGTCCTTTAAGGTTAAAAAGCTGCGTCCCTTCAAATCCATGGTTTGTTCCTCGCTTTCGTACAAATCCTTGCTTTATACAGCCGCCTTTTGCCGTTTTGCGGCTTTGCTTTTACGCAAAAAACGCCCGAAGGCGTCTTTTGTCCGCAGCAGGAAAACACCTGCCGTTACTTATTCATAAATTTTTCGGCGTTGACAACGGCCCGCTCGTGGCTGCCTTCGCCAATCTTGTTCTGCTCGTCGTAGGCCTTTACGGTAAAGCTAATCTTATTCCCCTTTACCTCGGCAACCTCCGAAATAATCCGCACCGCCTTGCCCACCTTGGTGGGGGCCATGTGGCGGATGGTGACCAAAATGCCCACCGAGGTCTCGCCCTCGTCCAGCTGAGGCTGGATGGCCGCCACCGAGGCTTCCTCCATCCAGGCAATCATCACGGGCGTGGCCAGTACCGGCAGGGAGCCGCTGCCCACCCGGGCCGCCGTTACCTCCGGGGTCACTTCCTTTTCCAGTTCAAACTTCATACCCGGCCAAACATTTGCCATGGCGTTCCTCCTGTTTCCGGGCCGGCAAATCCTCGGCCCTGCTCCTTACTTGCTGGCAAACTTCCGGGCGTCAATCACGGCCCGGCCATGGGTGCCTTTGCCCACCTGCCGTTTGCTGTCAAAGCAGGCCACCTCAAACAGCAGCTTGCTCCCATTCACCTCCAGCAGCTTGCACTTAGTGGTAACGGTGTCCCCCACCGGGGTAGCCGCCATGTGGGTGATGTTAACGGTCACGCCCACGGTGGAAAACCCTTCGGGCAGCAGCGGCTGCACTGCCGTCAGGCAGCACTCCTCCATCCGCATCAGCATACTGGGGGTGGAAAATACCGAAACGCCGCCGGTGTGGCCGGTGCCCTCCTCGGGGGCTACCACACGGGTAATCTCGTTGGTCAGGCCGGGCTGTAAATG
>CAKTER010000199.1 GCA_934552695.1 uncultured Eubacteriales bacterium | reverse complement strand
CCTGCCTGCCTGCCTGCCTGCCTGCCTGCCAAAGCAGTGTAGACTCCCCCGGCATCCCTGTCAACCCCTTTCATGCCATCCTTGTTGCCATTTCATATCGTTTTATTTTATCACTATTTTCTCTTCCTTTCAATTCCTTTGGTAAACCTTTGCCAAAATTAAATCTTTTCTGTGCTTTTTCACCCATTTCCCCCTTTCCTTTGCTTTCTATCGGTCCCCTTTTTCCGGCCCCCGCCCTTGCCCCATTTTTATCCGGGGCAGTCTCGTCCCCCCACACAAAAAAGGGAAAGGCCCGCAGGCCCTTCCCTTTAAACTCGTTTTGTTATTTTACTTGGTCAGGTTGGTGATGAACTTCATCAGCACCGTGGCTACCTGTGCCCGGGTTGCCTGCGCCTGAGGAGCCAGGGTGCCGTCGGGCATCCCGCCAATCAGGCCGGTGCCTACCGCCCAGGCCATCGCCTCGTTGGCGTAGCCATTGACGCTGGCCCCGTCGGTGTACTTGCTCAAATCGCCTGCTACCGCTTCGGCGCCCTGGAACTTTTTGGCGTAGTTATACAGAATGGTAGCCAGCTGCTCCCGGGTAATGGGGTCGTTGGCGCCAAACTCGCCGTCGCCATAGCCGCTGACCACGCCGTTTTCGGCCGCCCACAGTACGCCATCGGCAAACCAGTCATCGGCCTTTACATCGGTAAAGGTGTCGGCAACGGTCTGCGCCGGGTTCTTTTCAAAGTTGTGCAGCACGGTGGTAATCATACCCCGGGTCATGGTGCCGTCGGGCGTAAAGGTGTCGGCGCTGGTGCCGTTGAACAGACCGTGGGCCACAGCAAAATCCACGGCATCCCCGGCCCAATGGTCGGCGGTATCGGCAAAGTCTACGCTCTTATCCACCAGCACGATGTCGGCGGAGCCCTCCACCTTCACCAGCAGCCCGCCCTCGGTGGGTACGGACAGGGGGATAATCTCGCCGGTCTTGGCGTCTACGGCCACCGTACCGGCAGTCAGGGCGGCGGGAATGGTCACGGTCTCGGCCGCCTTGCCCTCGGGCAGGGTCACGGAAGCAACGGTGTCCTTCCCGGGTTCTTCGGTAGTGGTCACGGTCACGCCGTCGGCGCTCTTTTCGGTGGTGGTTACCTTCCCATCGGTAGCCTTTTCCACGGTCGTGGTGCTGCCGTCGGCCTTTTCGGTCACCTCGGTCACGGTACCGGTCTTGGTATCGGTGGTCGTGGTGGTGGTAGAGCCGTCTGCATTCTTGGTAGTCTCGGTGGTCGTCGTTTCGGGCTTGGTTTCGGGCTTGGTTTCGGGCTTGGTGGTGGGCTTGGTCACCGGCGTGGCATAGCCGCCGCCGCCACCGCTGGGCTGCTCCTTGGCCACCCCAAAGCTGCCGTCGCCGTTCCGGCTAATCTCAAAGCCGTTCACCACATAATCGCTGGGGTCGGCGGTAAAGCTGCCGCCGCTAACAGCAACCACACCGGCCTCGGCCAGCTGCTGCGAAATCTTAAAGTTGGTTTTCCCGGCGGCGCTGCGGAAATCCCCACCGGTAACATTCAGGGTCTCAACGGAAGTCTTTTCAGTATTGGTGGTCTTTTTATCCAGGTATTCGTACACGGCAAAGCCCTGTTCGCTTTCGATAATCCCGCCGTTGATGGCCAGCTCCACATCGGAATCATAGGTAGCATACAGGGGATGATCGGCATTCCCCACATAGCTCTTGTTGCTTTCAATCTGGATGGCGGCGCCGGAGGCGTTGATGCCGTTGCTGTAGCCCTCGGTGGGGGTAGTATCTGCGCCGGTGGCCTTAATCAGGCCGTCGTTCACCGTCAGGGTGCCGGACTTCATGCCAATGGCCATACTCACGCCCTCAATCTGGCCGCCATTCACAACGATGCTCCCGCTCTGGGGCCAATAAATGGCCGTCTCCGCCCCCCGAACCAGTGCGCCGGGCTGGATGAACAGTGTAGTCCCGCCCATATTCTTGGTGGCCGTGCAGGTACCGTTCCCGGAAATCGTGGCAAACTCCAGAGAATTGGAAACCACGCTCCCCAGCACCTCCACATAGGCGCCATTCCCGTACAAATACACACAATAGCTTTCATCCGATACAATCTCTACCCCGGTATCAATAATCAACCGGGACGAACGCTGGGACTCAGTCCCCTCTTTCACAGCGCTCATACCGGCCACCTGGAAAATCCCGTTGGCCGAATAAATCTTGCCGCTTTCGGGTTGGCTGTTGATAATCTTCAGCTGGCCGCCAATCACCGCCAGCAGCGGGTCGCAGGCGCCGGTAATGCTGTTCCCGTTCAAATCCAGAACAACCGAGATTCCGGGTGCTCGCAGCGCCACATAGTCGCTCAGCTCTACCGAACCCAGAAGCCGGATGGTTTGGCCATCCTTAACAGTTTTAAAGGCATCGGCCAGCGTGGCATACGTTGCCTCGCCAATCTGGGCAACGGCGTCCTCTTTTACGCCTTCTTTCCCGTTTGCAGCCCCGGCAACCTCTTGGGTCTGCACCTTTTGGTTCCCCTCTGCTTCCCCGGCCATCGCCATAGCAGGCGCTACGCCCAAAACCATAGCGGTCGCCAGAAGGAAGGATAAAACCTTACGTTTCATAACTTTTCCTCCTTTTGTATTCGGCCAGCTTCCCAGTGTGACAAAACCGGCCGTTATTCCGGTCTTTTTTCCTATTATGTACCATTCTTCCCGGTTTTTCAATACCTTTTCGGCAGGTGTTTCATTTAAAGCATACTTTTTTGCAAACAGATGTACCCCCCCCCCGAAAAGTGTAACAA
>CAKTER010000198.1 GCA_934552695.1 uncultured Eubacteriales bacterium | reverse complement strand
AGGGAATTTGTTATGAAGTGTAAAGTTGCATTTGTGGGTACTGGTATCATCGGCTCCGGTCTGGCTGTCAACGCCGCAGTCAGCGGCCACCCCACCCATCTGTACGATCTGGCTGATCCCGCCAAGGTAAAGGCTACGGTCGAAGGCATCCTGACCTCTATGGTCAACGCCGGTGCTGTTTCCCAGGCAGACGCCGATGCCGCTCTGGGCCGGATGAGCTTCACCCAAAACCTGAACGAGGCTCTGGAGGGCGCCGGTTTCGTACAGGAGTGCGTTCCCGAGCGTATCGCCTTAAAGCAGGAAACCTACAAAAAGATTCAGGAAGTGCTGGGCAACTCCGTCATCATCGCCAGCTCCACCACCGGTATCTTCCCCACCGTTCTGCAGGAAGGCGCTCTGTATCCCGAAAAGATTGTTGTAGGCCACCCCTACAATCCCTCCTATCTGCTGCCTCTGGTCGAGGTTTGCGGCGGCCAGCAGACGGCTCCCGAGACCGTGACCGAAGCTATGGCCATGTATGAAGATTGGGGCAAGGTTTCCGTACATTGCCGCAAGGAAGTCAACGGCTTTATCGCCAACATCCTGAACTGGACCATGCGGGACGCCTGCATGAAGGCGGTTCTGGACGGCGTTTGCTCCGTGGAGGACGTGGATAAGGCCCTGACCTTTGGCCCCGGTATGCGTATGGCTGTAACCGGCCAGCTGCTGACCCTGAGCCTGGGCGTAGACGGCGGCTTCCGGGAAATGGCCAAAAAATACTCCAAGGATGGCACCGTGAACCCCGAAGAGGATCGCATCAACAACATCATCGCCGACGGGATTGATGTGGAAATTGCCAACCGTCCTGCCGAAAACGGCAACACCGTGGAAGGCGTCATCGAATTCCGCGATAAGATGCTGGCTACCATCGTGAAGGGCCACGGCCTGATTAAGTAAAATCCATCCCCAGAACCACCTCAAAGGAAGCGCTTCGGCGCTTCCTTTTTTATATTCCCTTTTCTTTTGTTTCTTCCTTGCGCCGCCGCTCCTTCCTCCCCGCCTTTTCCCCTCCTCGCATTGTCTCTCTTTCCTCTTTTCCTGTTTTCCTCTTCCCCTCCTGGTTCTCCGCTCTCTCCGCCCTCTCCCCCTTCTCCCCCGCCTCCTTTTCCCACAAAAAAAGAGACGCCCGCCGGCGTCTCTTGCTTTTTCTTTGTATTCTCTTTTATGCGCCCAAATAGGCCTTTTTAATCCGCTCGTTGTTCATCAAATCCTGAGCGCTGCCCTCCAGGGCAATGGTGCCGGTCTCCAGCACATAGGCCCGGTGAGAAATGGAAAGGGCCATTTTGGCGTTCTGCTCCACCAGCAGCACGGTCATCCCGTCGTGGCTCACCGACCGGATAATATCGAAAATCTCCTTGACCAAAATCGGGGCCAGGCCCATAGAAGGCTCGTCCAGCAGCAAAATTTTCGGGCGGGACATCAGCGCCCGGCCCATGGCCAGCATCTGCTGTTCGCCGCCGGACAAGGTCCCCGCCAGCTGGCTTTGCCGCTCCTCCAGCCGGGGGAACCGCTCGAATACCCGCTTCATATCGGCTTCGATATTGGCAGCGGTATCCTTTACGGTAAAAGCGCCCATCTGCAAATTCTCCCGCACCGTCAGGTTGGCAAACACCCGCCGCCCCTCGGGGCACTGGGCCATGCCCATCTGCACAATCTTGTGGGCCTCCACCTTGGTAATATCCTTGCCCCGGAACAGCACCGACCCCATTTTGGGATGCAGCAGCCCGGAAATGGTTTGCAGGGTGGTGGTTTTCCCGGCGCCGTTGGCCCCGATGAGGGACACGACCTCGCCTTCCTCTACCCGCAGGGATACGCCCTTGATGGCATGGATATTCCCGTAATATACGTGCAGGTCATTCACTTCCAGCATCGGCATCGCAATCCCTCCTTATTCCCCCAAATACGCTGCCACAACCTTGGGGTCGTTGACCACGCTCTTATCGCCCCGGGCAATGACCCGGCCGTAATCCAGCACCGTGATTTTTTCGCAAATCCCCAAAACCAGGCTCATATCGTGCTCAATCAAAAGCACGGTCACATGGAACTGGTTACGGATGTGGGCAATGGTTTCCATCAGCTCCTGGGTCTCGCTGGGGTTCATGCCCGCCGCCGGCTCGTCCAGCAGCAGCAGCTTGGGGCTGGTGGCCAGCGCCCGGACAATCTCCAGCTTCCGCTGCTGCCCGTAGGGCAGGTTCCCCGCCGTCCACCCGGCGTAATCCTCCAGCTTAAACTCCGACAAAATCGAGAGCGCCCGCTGGTCCATATCCGATTCCCTGCCCTTATAGCCCCCCAAGTGCAGCAGGCTTTCGGCCAGGGAATATTTTACCTGATTGTGCAGGGCCACCTTTACATTATCCAGCACCGACATCCGGGAAAACAGCCGGATGTTTTGGAAGGTACGGGCAATGCCGTGGCGGCAAATATCCGCCGGGGTACGCCCCACCATACTCACGCCGTCCAAAATAATATCCCCGTCCGTGGGCTTATACACCCCGGTGAGCATATTAAAAATCGTGGTTTTCCCGGCGCCGTTAGGGCCAATCAGCCCTTGCAGGTCACCGGCCTCAATCTCGATGTTAAACTGGTCTACCGCCCGCAGGCCGCCAAAGGAGATCCCGACATTCTTTGCTTCCAACAATGCCATTTATTTTGCCTCCTTTTTCCGGAACAGCTTGCCGGTGGTCCGGTTGGCCATCAGGCCTTCCTTAATTTTGGAGTGGTTAAACAACATAATCACAATCAGCACCACCGCAT
>CAKTER010000197.1 GCA_934552695.1 uncultured Eubacteriales bacterium | reverse complement strand
ACTATTTTTATCCCGACCTGCCCAAGGCTTACCAGACCTCCCAGCTATATGTGCCGCTGTGCCGGGACGGGTTTGTGGACATGGAAACGGAGGCCGGGAGCAAGCGCATCCGCATTCACGAAATCCACATGGAGGAGGACGCCGGAAAGCTGCTCCACGACCGGCGGGACGACCGGGCACTGGTGGATTTGAACCGGTGCGGGGTGCCGCTGCTGGAGATTGTAACAGAGCCGGATTTTGCCACGGCGGAAGAGGTGCTGGCATTTTTAACGGAGCTGCGGGGGATTTTGCAATATATGGGTGTTTCGGATTGCAAAATGGAGCAGGGCTCCCTGCGGGTGGACGTGAATCTTTCGGTGCGGCCGGTGGGGCAGGAAAAGCTGGGAACCCGGACGGAGATGAAGAACCTGAATTCGTTCCGGGCCATTGCCCGGGCCATTGCCTACGAAAGCGGACGGCAGCGGGAGGTGCTTTTGGCCGGGGAAACGGTGGTACAGGAATCCCGCCGGTGGGACGAGGGCCGGGGGATGACGGTGGTTATGCGGCCCAAGGAGAACGTGTGGGACTACGGGTATTTCCCCGAGCCCGACCTGCCGGTTTTGCGGGTGGATGAGGCCCGTGTGGCGGCGGCGCAGCAGGGGCTGCCGGAGCTTCCGGCCCAAAAACGGCAGAGGTACCGGCAGGAGCTGGGGCTGGGGGACTACGAGACCCGGCTGCTGACGGAGGAGGCGGCGCTGGTACGGATTTTTGAGGGGGCGCTGGCGGTGGCGGACACCCCCCGGGAATGCGCCAACTGGGTGCTGGGGGAGGTGCTGCGGCTGGGAACGGAAACGGCCACGCCGCCGGAGCAGATGGCCTTTGACCCGGCCCGGCTGGGACAAGTAATCCGGCTGCTGACCGAGGGAAAGATTAACCGAAGCACAGCCAAGGCAGTGTTTGAAAAGGTGTTTGCCGAAAACATCGACCCGGAGGCCTATGTGCGGGAGCAGGGGCTTTTGGTGGTGCGGGACGCCGGGACGCTGGCAGAAACGGTGGCCCGGGTGGTGGCCGAACACCCCAAGGCGGTGGAAGAATACCGGGCGGGCAGCGCCAAGGTGTTCCAGTTTTTGGTGGGCCAGGCCATGAAAGCCCTAAAAGGGAAGGCGGATCCGGCGTTGGTGCGGGAGGCATTGGCGGCTCTGTTGGATGAGGAAGCGGAAGAAAAGCTATAAAAAGGATAGGAACGGCACAAAACAGGATGTCACAGAGGGCAAAATGTGATAAAATAAGAGAAAATGCCAGACAAGTCCGGTAGAAAGCCGGAACCGGAGAGATAGATAAGCAAGAAAGGATTGACGGGCGTTGGAGCAAGGGGAGAAAGCGGGGTGAGGAGATGAGCCGGCCTTTTACGCATTTACATGTGCATACGGAATATAGCCTGCTGGACGGTTCGGCCAAAATTAAGGGCTTGCTGGCCCGGTGCAAGGAGCTGGGCATGGACAGCCTGGCCATTACCGACCACGGGGCCATGTATGGGGTGGTGGAGTTTTACAAGGCGGCCAAGGAAATCGGGGTGAAGCCGATTTTAGGCTGCGAGGTGTATGTGGCCCCCGGCAGCCGGTTGAGCCGGGAGCCGGGAGAAAACGGGAACTACTATCATTTGGTGCTGCTGGCCGAAACGGAAGAGGGCTACCACAACCTGATGAAGCTGGTATCTCTTGGGTTTTTGGAGGGCTTTTATTACAAGCCCCGGGTGGATGTGGAGCTGCTATGGAAGTACCACAAGGGGCTGATTGCCAGCTCGGCCTGCTTGGCAGGGCCGGTGGCCCGGGCCATCCTCAACGTTTCGTATGAAAAAGCCAAGGAAACGGCCTTGCTGTATCAGGATATTTTTGGGGAGGGCAATTTCTTTTTGGAATTGCAGGATCACGGGATTGCGGAGCAGAAGCTGGTGAACCGGCAACTGCTGCGGATGCACGAGGAAACGGGCATCCCCTTGATTTGTACCAACGATTCCCACTACATCCGGCGGGAGGATGCCGAGGCCCACGACATTTTGCTGTGCATCCAGACCCAGAAAACGGTGAACGACGAGAACCGGATGCGCTATGCCGGAGAAGCCTTTTATTTAAAATCCCCCGCCGAAATGGAGGAGCTGTTTGGGAACGTGCCGGAGTGCATGGAAAACACCCAAAAAATTGCGGAGCGGTGCAACGTGGAGCTGCGCTTCCACGAGTATAAGCTGCCCCACTTCCCGCTACCGGTGGGAGAAACGGCCCCGGGGTATTTGTGGCGGTTGTGCCGGGAGGGCTTGGCCCGGCGGTATCCCGGAGAGCCGGAGGAGCTGCAAAAGCGGCTGGACTATGAGCTTTCGGTTATCGAAACCATGGGGTATGTGGATTATTTCCTCATTGTGTGGGACTTTATCCATTACGCCAAAAACAAGGGGATTAGCGTGGGCCCGGGGCGGGGGAGCGCTGCCGGGAGCCTGGTGGCGTATTGTTTGGACATTACCACCATCGACCCCATCCGCTACAACCTGATTTTTGAGCGGTTTTTGAACCCGGAACGGGTGAGCATGCCCGATATTGACGTGGATTTCTGCTATGAACGGCGGCAGGAAGTCATCGACTATGTGATTGAAAAGTACGGCGAGGACCATGTGGCCCAGATTATCACCTTTGGGACGCTGGCAGCCCGGGCGGCCATTAAGGACGTGGGCCGGGCGTTGGGAATGCCCTATGGGGATGTGGATCGGATTTCGAAAATGGTGCCGGCCGAGCTGAACATTACGCTAAAGGCGGCGCTGGAAAAGAAT
>CAKTER010000196.1 GCA_934552695.1 uncultured Eubacteriales bacterium | reverse complement strand
GGGGGCAGAGCTGTTTAAATCCTCGCTGGCCAAGGCGCTGCACCCGGCGCCGGTGGAGCTGACTTTGGTTTCTTTGGTGGTGCTACCGGCGGCCATTTTGGTGAAGCTGGGGATGTGGCGAATGAATAAAGGCTTGGGGAAAAAGCTGCATTCCCCGGCGCTGGAGGCCACGGCGGCGGACTCAATCTCGGATGTGGTAGCCACCGGTGCGGTATTGGGCTGTACCCTGCTGGGGCATTTTACCGGCTGGGAGATTGACGGCTGGGCCGGGCTGGGGGTGGCCTGCTTTATTCTGTATTCCGGGGTGATGGCTGCCCGGGACACCCTGAACCCGCTTTTGGGGCAACCCCCGGCGCCGGAGCTGGTACAGGAGATTGAGGAAACGGTGCTGGCCCACCCGGAGGTACGGGGCGTTCACGATTTGGTGGTTCACGATTACGGCCCGGGCCGGGCTATGGGCTCCCTCCATGCAGAGGTGGACGCCAGAGCCGATTTGCTGCAAATCCACGACTGCATTGACCGGATTGAGCGGGAACTAAAGAAAAAGTTTGGATTTGACGTGGTCATCCACATGGACCCTGTCGAGACCGGGAACGGGCGGACGGAGCAGCTGCGGAAACAGGTGCTGGCCCGCTTGCAGGAGGTTTGGCCGGGAATGACGCTCCACGATTTTCGCATTACCGCAGGGCCGGAGCATACGAACCTGATTTTTGATGTGGTGGCACCCTATGACATTAAGCTGGGGGATGAGGAGCTACGGAAAAAAATTGGGGAGCTGGTGCGGGAGCTGGGCGAGAATTATTACGCTGTGGTGCAGGTGGACCGGGCGTATGTATAAAGTAGAAGAAAAAAAGAGCTGTTTGCCAGAAGGCAGGCAGCTCTTTTGATTGCAGAAAGAAGGGGATGGGGACGGGCGCAGGATTGGGAAAACGGGGAAAGAAACGCTCTGTAGGGAGATAAAAGGGCCCGGGCAAAAGAAAGGATACCAGCGTTATGTTTAGCCTAGGAGCAGGCGGCGCAGGTCATCGACGGTATCGGCGATATAGGTGGCCCCGGCGGCAGAAAGCTCCTCCCGGCCGCCATAGCCAAAGGCGACGCCCAACGAGTCCAGCCCGTTTTGTTGGGCGCCCTCCATGTCGAACCGGCGGTCGCCAATCATTAAGACCTGGCTTGTGTCGGGATTGCCGCAGGACTGTAGAGCATAGGCCACCACCTCGGGCTTTTCGGTACGGGTTTCGTCCATGGCGGCGCCGCATACCAGCGAAAAATAGGAGGCCAGCTGAAAGTGCTCCAAAATCTTTTGCACAAATTCTTCGGGCTTGGAGGAGGCTACCGCCAGGATACGGCCCTGTGCCTTTAAATCGGCCAGCCGCTGAGGGATGCCGGGGTAGACCTCGTTTTCAAACATTCCGCCGGCCCGGAAGTATTCCCGGTAATAGCGGATGGCCTGGGCGTTAGCCTCGCCGGTCAGGTGGTAGTAGACGGCAAAGCTGTCCTTGAGGGGCGGGCCGATAAAAGGAAACAGCTGCTCCCGAGGGGGCAGGGGGATGCTGAATTTTTTAAGGGCATACATAACGGCGTTGGTGATACCCAAGGCCGGGTCGGTGAGGGTGCCGTCCAAATCGAAAAACAAATGGGTATAGGATTTCATGGGAACCTCCAAAATAAGGCAAAAGGAATCGACAAGGGAAAGCCGCAGAAAAGGAATGGACGAAGAGCGGAGGGCAGGGGGCGAAAAGAAAGCCAAGGGATTTTCCCTTGGCTGGTGAAGCAAATTAGTAGGCCCGGCCCCAATACACCATTTTTTTGGCGGGCTTTCCACAGCAAACGCAAACGTCGGAAACCGTTTCCTGCTCAAAGGGAATGCAGCGGGAGGTAGCCGCAGTTTTTTCTTTGAGGGCGTCCTCGCAGGCCCGGTCGCCGCACCACATGGCTTTGATAAAGCCGGGGTTCTCCTCCAGAGCCTTTTCAAACTCGGCCATGTTGGTGGCCACGGTGGTGCGCTCCTCCCGGCGGTTTCGGGCGGCCTCCAGCAGGTGGTTCTGGATGTCGTCCAGCAGCCGGGGAATAGCGGTCTCCAGCTCGTCCAGCGAAACGGTGGTCTTTTCCCCGGTGTCCCGGCGCACCAGCACGCACTGGTTCTGCTCCAAATCCTTGGGGCCAATCTCCAGCCGCAGGGGCACGCCCTTCATTTCGTATTCGCTGAACTTCCAGCCGGGGGACTTGTCGGTAGCGTCAATCTTTGACCGGCAGAAGGTATTGAGCTTTTGGTTCAATTCCTGTGCTTTTTCCAATACGCCGCCCTTGTGCATGGCGATGGGAACGAGGATGACCTGAGTGGGAGCGACCCGGGGCGGCAACACCAAGCCGCTGTTGTCACCGTGAACCATGATGACGGCGCCGATGACCCGGGTGGTCATGCCCCAAGAGGTTTGGAACACATATTTCAGCTCGTTGTTTTGGTCGGTGTATTGGATGCCGAAGGCCCGGGCAAAGCCATCGCCAAAGTTATGGCTGGTGCCGGATTGCAGGGCCTTGCCGTCGTGCATCAGGCTTTCCACGGTATAGGTGGCTTCGGCCCCGGCAAAGCGTTCCTTCTCGGTTTTTTGGCCTTTGATGACGGGGATGGCCAGATAGTTTTCCAAAAAGTCGGCATACACGTTCAGCATTTGCACGGTCTCGGCTTCGGCCTCCTCGGCGGTAGCGTGAGCGGTATGGCCCTCCTGCCACAAAAATTCCATGGTACGCAGGAAAGGACGGGTGGTTTTTTCCCAGCGGACTACGCTGCACCACTGGTTGTAGAGCTTGGGCAGGTCCCGGTGGGACTGGAT
>CAKTER010000195.1 GCA_934552695.1 uncultured Eubacteriales bacterium | reverse complement strand
GGCCAAACAGGTAAGCCCCGGTGTCGCAGCCCCAAGCGCCGATAAAAACCATCCAGATAAAGAAATCCCCCACCGGATACGCCCGTACCAAATAGATATGGGACATTAAAAAGGCGGTATAGAACAGCCCAAAAAAAGTAACAATCCCCTCCTGGGCGTTGTTGGCTTTGTGGGATAGAACCACATAAATGAGGATGACAACTAAAAATACCGAAACAAAAATATTAAACAGGTTGGCCGTTTGGGTAATCGGTTTTAAAAAGAGATAGTAAATCACCGAAAAAATATACCCTACGAGGTGAATCGGCCGATTCTGTCCTTGGGAAAAGGCCCGGTAAAACTCTCTTTGGGCAATCAGGCCCAAAACAAAAACAGCAATCCACAAGGGCAAGCCCCCGTAAATGACCAAAAACAGCAACAGTGGGAAAAGTACCACCGAAGATATGACCCGTGTTCTCACCTTTGTTCCTCCTTACCGGCCGCCAAACCGCCGCTGACGGCTCTGGTATTCTGCAATCGCCTGTTTTAAGTCGTTTTCCGAAAAATCGGGCCAAAGGGTATCGGTAAATACCATCTCGGTATAGGCGATTTGCCACAGCAGGAAGTTGCTAATCCGCTCTTCTCCGCTGGTGCGGATGAGTAAATCGGGGTCGGGGATGCCCCGGGTATCCAGATACCCCGCAAAATCCGCTTCGGTCAAAGATTCCGGCTGTAGCTTGCCCTCCGCCGCTTCGGCAGCGATTTTACGCACGGCCCGCATCAGCTCATCCCGGCCGCCGTAGTTTAGGGCAATATGCAGGCGCATCCCCGGCTTGTCCTTTGTCAGCTCCTCCAGCCGCAAAATCCGCTCCTGAATATCCGGCGCCAGCCGCACCATTTCCCCGATCATGTCGATTTTAAACCGCTCCTGCTTATGCCGCCGGATGTGGTCGTCCAAATACCAGCGCAGCAGCCGCATGATGCCGCCAACCTCTTCGTCGCTGCGGGACCAGTTTTCTGTAGAAAAGGCGTACACCGTTAGATGCTTAATGCCCAAATCCATAGCGGCATCGGCAATTTTCTGCAAGGTGTCGGAGCCGGCCTTATGCCCGGCCACCCGGGGTAGGTGCCGCTTGGCGGCCCAGCGGCCGTTCCCATCCATAATGATGGCTACCGATTGGGGAATGCGCTCCATGTCCAGTTCGATTGGGTTTGCCATAGTTTCCTCCGTATGAGAAAATCCCCTCTTTCTGCAAAGAGGGGGAAAGCTTTACACTGCCATAATGTCCTTGTTTTTGTCAGCCGTTGCCTTGTCCACCTCGGCCACATATTTGTCGGTAAGCTTTTGGATTTTGTCCTCCAGGTCCTTCTGCGCGTCCTCGGAAATCTCTTTGTTCTTCAGCTGCTTTTTAAACACGTCAATGGCTTCCCGGCGAATGTTCCGCAACGCCACCTTGGCGTTTTCGCCTTTTTTGGAGGCTTCCTTGGTCAGATCTTTCCGGCGCTGCTCCGTCAGGTCGGGAAACACCAGCCGAATCACCTTGCCGTCCTCGGTGGGGTTGATACCAATATCCGAGGAGGCAATGGCCTTTACAATCGGCTTAATCATGTTGGACTCCCAAGGCTGAATTTGAATCAGCTTGGCTTCGGGCACCGTAATATTCCCCACCTGATTCAGCGGCGTGGGCGTACCATAGTAATCTACGGTAATCTTATCCAAAATGCGGGGGTTGGCTCTGCCCACCCGAATGGACGCAAAATCCTCCTGCAAAACGGCCAAGGTTTTCTTCATTTTTTCCTCGTACACGGTCGTTGGCATTGTTCATCCTCCTTGTATCCTTTCGATTTTATCCGGTTATACCGTCACAAGTGTGCCGATTTTTTCGCCATGGACAGCCCGCACCAGGCTGTTTTCCTCCCGCAGGCCAAAAATCACCACCGGCAGCTTTTGATCCAAACACAGGCTGGCTGCCGTCAGGTCGATAACCCGCAGGTTTTTCCCCAGTAAATCCGCACAGGGAATGGTATCGTGCTTTTTGGCGTCGGGGTTAAGGGCCGGGTCGCTGTCATACACGCCATCCACAAACTTCGCAAAGAACAAGCCGTCCATATCCAGCTCCGAAGCCCGCAGGGCGCAAATGGTGTCGGTGGAAAAGAAAGGATGTCCCAGCCCACCGGCAAAGATTAGAACTTTTCCCGCCTCCCAATGGGCCAACGCCGCTTCTTTTGAGAAGAGCTCGGTCATAGTCCCTACCGGGAACGGCGTTTGGACGACGGCCTCTACTCCATCCTGCCGCAAGGCATCGGCAAAAAACAGGGCGTTCATCACCGTGGCCAGCATCCCAATCTGGTCAGCCTTCACCCGGTCCATGCCCGGTGCCGCACTCCGGCCCCGCCACAGGTTGCCACCGCCAATCACCAGCGAGATTTGAACCCCTTCGGATAACAAAACCTTAATTTGTGCTACCAGCCCCGCAATGGTGTTCTCATCGAAAAGACGGCCGTCTCCCTGCAACGCTTCTCCGCTCAGTTTTAATAAGATTCGATGGTACATCCCCTTCACCCTTTCCCTATAACATTACCATATTCCCGGAAAAATTTCCAGTCCTACAACGGCATTTATAAAATTTTCGTTCTTTAGTAGTGCTGCAATAAAGCTGTGACCACTTGGAAGTGTCGTTCCTCCACTTCCAAGTGTAGGCAGTCGGAAAATACGTTGTATTCCCTCTTCCCCTCCTCGCCTCTCACAGCAAAGCAAGATTCTCTTTGCTGTGTCCTCGTCGTTTCGCATTGTGAAGCGCCCTACGGTCGCTTCACAATGTAGGTGGTCGGAGAGAAAAAATACAAGTAAACTTGCATTT
>CAKTER010000194.1 GCA_934552695.1 uncultured Eubacteriales bacterium | reverse complement strand
ACAGCCCAATCCAAACCACCTGCACCATGCTCATCCCGGCCCTCCGCTACAGCTTAAACAGGGTTTCCACGGTTTGGAACAGACGGCTGATGTACTGGATGACCCAAAACAGTACCACCACCAGCCCCGCCAGCGTGGTCAGCATGGCCTGTTCCTCCCGGCCGGCCCGTACCAGCACCTGATTGAGCACCGCCACCAATATCCCCACCGCTGCAATCTGAAACACAATCCCAATCTCCATACCCTCATCCCCTTACAGCAAGGCTACCGCCAGCAGCAGTCCCGACAGCAGCCCCAGGCTTTTGTACAGCTTCCCGTTTTTTTGCTGCCGTTCCAGCCCCTCCTGCCGGGCCCGGGCCAAATAGTCCAGCAGCAGGTCGCAGGCTGCCAGCTGGGCCTGGGCATCCAAATATCCCAATGTCCGGCCAAAATCGGCCACCGCCTCCACATCCGCCGGCAGCAATGCCATAGCGGGCCGGCAGCGGGTCAGGGCCGCCTCCCAGGCATGGGCGGCCTCGGCATGGTCCAGGCTGGCCAGCTCATTCCCGGCTTCTTCCCAAAATACACCAACTATCCCGTTCAGCCGCCGGGCAATGGCCCCGCAGGCCTCCGACAAGGGGCGCAAGGCAAAGCCAATCTCGGCCTTTAACAGCGTAATCGCCTGCTCCCATCCGGCCAGCTGCTCCAGCCGGGTTTCCTCCTGCCAGGCCTTTCGCCAGCCCCACAGCCCGGCGGAAAGCACCACCAGCCCCGCCCCGGCCAGCCTAAGCATGGGGTTCCTCCTCGGGCCCGCTCAGCGGTACCGCCGCTAGCAGCGCCCCGGCCCCGTCATACACCCGGGCCATCCGCCGTCCCTGCCAGCCCAGCACCACATACCGGTCAAACAGTGGCGCACAAAGCCCAACCGCCGCCTGCTTTTTCCGGGCGTCCTCCACCCCGCCGCCATGGAGAGTCCCCAACACACCTACGCCTCCGTGGGCCGCCTGTTCCAGCGCCGCCCAGTCTGCCCGGCCGCCCAGCTCGTCCACCGCAATGCCTTGCGGGCCCATGCTCCGCAGCAGCATTTCCATGCCCCAGGCCTTGGGACAGCCGTCCAGCACATCGGTGTGGGGGCCTACATCCAGCTGGGGCAGCCCCCCGTAGCACCCGGCCACCTCACTGCGCTCGTCCACCAGCCCCATGCTGTACCCCAAGCCGCTGTAATGCCGGAGCAAATCCCGCAGCAGTGTGGTTTTTCCCAGCCCCGGCGGCGAAACGATAAGCACCGAGGGCAAGCCTCCCGTGCCGTCCAAATAGGGCAAAATCCCCCGGCTGCACCCCGGTACCGCCCGGCACAGCCGCACACACAGCCCGCCAATCTCCCGCAGCGTCCGCACCCGGCCCCCGTCGAGAACCACCCGGCCGCACAGCCCCACCCGGTAGCCCCCGGGCAGGGTAAAAAAGCCCTGCCGGATTTCCTCCTGCACCGCATACAGCGAGTACCGGCTCATCAATTCCAGCGTTTGCGAAATGTCCTCTGTCCCGGGACAATAGGCCTGCCGCCAGTCCCATACCCGCTGGCCATCCCCGCTCACATACCGGTTCCCCGCCGGGCTCCGCAGGCATAGGGGCTGTCCCTTGCGAATACGGATTTCATTTACTTCCGCCCAGGCGACCCGGCCCAGAGCCTGCCGCAGCCGCGGTGCCAAACAAACTAGCAGCTGTCCCAGCGCTTCGTCCTTCGTTTTCATACCCTTGTCCCCCTTTGTTCCAATGTATGTACCCGGCGGGGAAGCCATACCCACTTTCCCCGGCAGTTTCCGGCAAAAAGCAGCGCAGGCGGCCCCGGAATTTCACTTTACTGCTTTTCCACGTTAAGGAGCGAAAATTCCTGTTGACACTTCCTGCCAATGGCGCTACAATGAGGGACAATAAAGGAAAGCCGCCGGAAGCGTTTAACCTGTTTTTTCGGCGTCTGTTCGTTCTCTCGTTGTGTAAAAACCCGTTGCTTTAAAAAGGAAGTGACCGCACATGATTCTGATTATGAAGAATACCGCCACACCGGCGGAAGTAGAAAATGCCGTGCGCTTTGTCGAAAACGCCGGGCTGCGTACCCACCTTTCCACCGGCGAATCCATTACCTTTATCGGCGCCATCGGCGATAAGCAAAAGCTGCTGGCCAAAAACCCCCAGCTGCTGCCGGGGGTAGAGCGCATTGTCCAAATCAGCGAATCCTATAAGCTGGCCAACCTCAAGTTCCACCCCCAGCCCTCGGTCATTTCGATCGGCCGCACCCAAATCGGCGGCGGCAGCTTTGCCGTGATTGCCGGGCCCTGCGCCATCGAAAGCCGGGAGCAGTTATTTGAAACCGCCGACGCTGTGCTGTCCGGCGGCGCCCAGATTTTGCGAGGCGGCGCCTACAAGCCCCGGTCCTCCCCCTACTCCTTTCAGGGCCTGGAGGTAGACGGCTTAAAATACATGGCCGCAGTCCGGGAAAAAACCGGGGTGCCGGTGGTCACGGAGGTCACCAGCGAACGGGCGGTAGAGGCGGCGGTGCCTTATGTGGATATGCTCCAGATTGGCGCCCGGAATATGCAAAACTTCGAGCTGCTGAAGGCCGTGGGCAAAACCCAGCTGCCGGTGCTTTTAAAGCGGGGGCTTTCCGCCACCATCGACGAGTGGCTGAACGCCGCCGAGTATGTGATGAGCGAAGGCAACGAATCGGTGATTTTGTGCGAGCGGGGCATTCGCACTTTCGAAACCGCCACCCGGAACACGCTGGACTTAAGCTGCATCCCCGTGCTGCGGGAGCGCACCCACCTGCCCATTGTTATTGACCCCAGCCACGCCACCGGCCACCGGGAC
>CAKTER010000193.1 GCA_934552695.1 uncultured Eubacteriales bacterium | reverse complement strand
AAATATTTCTTTCTGCTCATGGTCTAGGTTTCCTTTCACTCAATTCCCGATACAGGGCAACGTAGGTTTCGTAGCGCTCGGCCCGGATGGTTTTCCCCACCTGGGCCTTTACGGCGCAATCCGGCTCGTGGGTATGGCTGCACCCCACATAATAGCAGGGCTCCTGTACCCGGCGAATCTCCGGAAAGTCGTTTTGCAATCCCTCCGGCGTCACCAGTTCCAGCGACAACGATGAAAACCCGGGGGCATCGGCCAAAAACGTATCCTCTCCCAGCCGGAACAGCTCGGTGTGCCGGGTGGTGTGCCGGCCCCGGTCGGTCTTGCGGGAGAGCCCGCCGGTGGAAAGCCCCAGCTCCGGGGCCAACGCATTCACCAACGAGGACTTGCCCACCCCCGAGGGCCCGGCCAAGATTGTGGTTTTCCCGGTCAGGGCCTCCCGCAGGGCGTCCACCCCTTCGCTACGGGCCACGCTCAACGGGAACACCGGGTATCCGGCGTCCCGGTACAGCTGCACCAGCTCCGCCGCCATCCCCTTTTTATCCAAGTCCATTTTGTTGATGCACAGCAGCACCCCCAGGGACTGTTCCTCCGCCAAAATCAGCAGCCGGTCGATGAGGTCCCGGTTGGGAGCGGGGCTTTTGGCCGCCACCACAATGGCCGCCTGGTCGATGTTGGCCGCCCGGGGCCGCAGGGTCTCGCTGCGCCGGGGTAAAATTTTGTCCAGGCTGCCTTCCCGCTTTTCCGCATTCACAACCGAAATCTCCACCCGGTCCCCCACCAGTGGGGTCTCCCCCTCCAGCCGGAAGATTCCCCGGGCCCGGCACTCAAACACGCCTTCCTCCGTCGCCACATAATAAAATCCGCCGATTCCTTTTACGATCACACCGATCAAACAGCCGCCTCCTTTGGGCAAAGCCCGGCGCCTTTGGCCGGGCTGTTGGGCGGACCCGTCTCCCCGGGCCCGTTTTTAAATTTTATCGGTTCCTTAGTGAAACGAAACCGTTTCGCTCCACTGGTATACCCCGTCCAAAAATACCTGCAACGAAGCGTTGCCCGTACCGGTGAGGGTCACTGTTAAGGGGAAGTCGCTTTGGCTGTGGTTGCCGTCCATCACAATGCTGGAGGTTCCGTCCTCGTTCACCTGAATAAGCTGGACGTACACCGTCTCGCCTATCTCGCTGCCCATAGGCAGGGAAACCGTTACGGTTTTGGACTTTGCCGCCGGGGCCTCGGGCACAGGGTTCGTTCCGGCATTGTCCGTATTCCCGGTATTCCCGCTATCCCCCGTATTCCCGGAGGCTTCGGCCGGCGGGTTTGCCGGCTGCTCCGTGGCCGGGGTTGCAGGCGTTTCCGCCTTTTTCCCACTGCTCACCGCCAGGCCCACCGTGGTTTTCGCCATCACTGAGCTCCCCGCCGAAACGGTTTGCGTAATGACCTTGCCCTCGTCTACGGTATTGCTGGCCACCTGGCTCACCCGGCCTACTGTCAGCCCGGCATCCTCCAGCGCCTTGCGGGCCTCGGCCTCCGTCATGTTCCGCACATCGGGTACCGTTACGTTTTTCAGCTCCTCGCCCTTACTGACGGTAAGGGTTACGTTGCTTTCGGCCGTAACCTCCGTCCCGGCCGCCGGCTCCTGCCGGACAACCACCCCGGCGGGGATATCCTCGCTGTATTCGTACACAATCAGCGGGCGCACCCCCAGCTGGGCCAGCTCATCCACCGCATAGTCCTCGCCCTTATCCGTCAGGGTGGGCATGGAAAAGGGCTCCAGCCCCTTGCTCACGGTTACATTGATCTTGCTGCCCTCATCCACCTGGGTATCGGCGGCAATGCTTTGGGACACAACCTGTCCCTCGGCCACTCCATCGGCATAAACCTCGCTTTCCACCACCAGCTCCAGCCCCAGCTCCTTGGCCCGGGCCTCGGCCTCGTCCAACGTCATCTCCGTCAGCACCGGCACCGTCACGGTTTTGGGCCCCAGAACCCCGGCCAAGGGGCTGCGGTCGCCCATCACCTTGGAAAACACCACCACGATTACGGCAATAATCGCCAATGCCGTGACAACGGCGGCCACAATCACCAGCCGCCCCCGGCGGCGTTCCTCCGGGGTCTCGTCCTCCTCGTCCTCGAAGGGCTCCGGCTGCACCTTGGGCCGCACCGGCCGGGGCTTTGCGGCCCGCACCGGTTCCTCCTCCCTTGCTTCTTCCGACATGGGAGCGGCGGTTGCCAGGGTTGCCTCCTCCTCGGCGGGCGGGGCCATCCCCTGCTCCTCGGCCAGCGCCCGGCGCAGGTCGGAAATCATGGTATTGATATTGGCATACCGCTCATCGGCCTTTTTCCGCATGGCCTTGCGGATAATCCCCGCCACGCTGTGGGACACGCTGGGGTTCATCTGCTCAATGGAGGGCAGCTCCTCGTTTAAATGCTTTAAGGCAATGGCCACCGTGGAATCCCCGTCGAAGGGTACCCGGCCCGTGGCCATTTCAAACATCGTCACCCCAAGGGAATAAATATCGCTTTTTTCGTCGATATACCCGCCCCGGGCCTGCTCCGGCGAAAAATAATGCACTGAGCCCAGCACATTGGTGGCCGTAGACATGGTGGTTCCCGCCGCCCCCCGGGCAATGCCAAAGTCCGTCACCTTCACCGTGCCGTCTACCGAGACCAGAATGTTTTGGGGCTTAATATCCCGATGGACAATGTGATTCCGGTGGGCGCAGGACAGAGCCTGGGCAATGCTTAAGGCCACGTTCAGCACCAGCCGGTTGCTGAAGGGGGCGTGCTCATCGATGAGCACCTTTAGGGTATCCCCCTCGATGTACTCCATCACAATATAGTAGACACTATTTTCCATAAAATAATCTACTAC
>CAKTER010000192.1 GCA_934552695.1 uncultured Eubacteriales bacterium | reverse complement strand
AAGTCCTCCCGGATGGGGTCGAACACATCGATAGCCACCAAATCCTCCACGCAGTCAACCTTATGGGGGACGTTGGAAGGCATGAAGCAGCTATCCCCGGCGCAGAGCAGTTGCTTTTCATCGCCGATGGTGTAGTAGGCCTTCCCGGAGATTACGATGGAGAATTGTTCGTGGGGATGAGAGTGGGAAGGGATATCGGAACCGGCGGGGACTTCCCAATAGGTGGTCATTACCTTGTCGCTGTAAGCAAATACCTTACGGACGATGTTGCCGGGCAGAATGGCAGTTTTGGCGTCTTTCCCAGGGAAAAAGTTCATATTAAATTCCTCCTATGATGTCAAAATCCGGGTTTTATTGTTCTTTAATCATACCGGTACGATAAGTATACAACAGTTTTTCCAGTTCTGCAATGCTTTGCCGCAGCATTTTCCCGGTATCGGTGTCTTTGACCAATAGGCGGGACTGAGAGTATTGCAAAGCCACAGTGGACGAAATGATGTCGGTTTCGTTGCGAATGGCCTCCTCGGTGCTGGTAAAGGGCTCGTGAGAGACCAAAATCAGGCCGTGAGAGTTAAAGATGAGGGTGTACCCGGCAATCCCGGTCTCCTTTTGGTAGGCCCGGGAGAACCCGCCGTCAATCACAAAGAGGCGGCCGTCGGCCTTAATGGGGCTTTCGCCCTTTTTCACCTTAACCGGTACGTGGCCGTTGATGATATGGCTGCCGGCGGGGTCCAGTCCGAACTCCTCCAAAATCATCCCGCAAATCTCCCGCTGGTTCTCCATGTGGTAGTAGGGATTCTTTTCTTCTTTGTGGGCCTCCTTATCGTCAATAAAGTACCGCTCGAAGGTGGTCATTTTCTTTTTGCCGAATAGAGGGGAATCGGCGCCGCACCACAGGTACCAAATGATATCCATGCAAGCCCGTTTGGAGGCGGAGTGCCGCTGGCCGAAATAGCCTTCCCGGGTGGCACGGTCTACGGCGTCCAAATACTCCCGGCCCTTCATGCGCTTGCCCCGGAATTCTACTTCCTTTAAGCTGCCGTCGGCATTGAGGGGGATGCAGCCGTGATAGAGCAGGTTGGAGTTGCATATGGTGTAGATGCTGCCCTTGCTGAACAAAAAGCGGATGTGCCGCTGGAGCTTTTCGCTGTTGATAAACGAGGTTTTGATTTTGGCCATCACCGCTTCCTCCTCGGGGGTGAGGGCGTAGGGATCGGCGGGGTCAATGGTGGGGAAGTTGACATCGTTCATGGCGTAGGTCACGCCATCGATTTGGATGGTGCGATCGGCAAAGTTGATTTTGTCTAACAGTAACCGGTCGTCTATGTGGAACTGGGGATTCCGCTGGATAATCTGGGCCTCGGCCTTCCATTGCAGCACAGCCACGGCCTTGTGCATCCGGGCAATCAGCAGCCGCTCTTTTTCGGAAAAATATACGTCGGGCTGCTCCACCTTGGGTAAAAAGGCGGTGCAGGGGTCGTCGCCGTATACATCCATAGCGAAGGTGGCCAGAGGGATGAGGTTGATGCCATAGTCCTCTTCTACCGTATCCAGGTGGGCGTAGCGGGCTTGAATCCGCAGAACGTTGCAGATCAGGGCCTGACACCCGGCCGCAGCGCCAATCCAGGCAATGTCGTGGTTGCCCCACTGGACGTCTACCGAGTGGTAGGACTCTAAAATATCCATGATTTTGGCGGCGTTGGGGCCCCGGTCGTAAATATCGCCTACCACATGGAGCTGGTCAATGGCAAAGTGCTGGATGAGCTTGGAAATGGAGATGATAAACCGGTCGGCCTGTTCCAAGTCGATGATGGTGTTGATGATTTGGTTATAGTACAGCTGTTTGTCGGCCAGAGCGCCGTTTTCGTGAAGCAGCTCCTCGATGATGTAGGCAAAGTCGGGGGGCAGGGCCTTCCGGACTTTTGACCGGCTGTATTTGGAGGACATCACCTTGCAAATGGCAATCAGCCGGTGCAGGGTAATGCGATACCATTCGGAAAAGTCCGCTTCCTCGTCCTTTCCGGTAATGGCGGCCAGCTTTTGCTCGGGGTAGTAGATGAGGGTGGCCAGCTCCTTTTTTTCGGCCTCCCGGATGTTGGCGCCGAAAATAGCCGAAATCTGGTTTTTGATAACCCCGGAGGCGTTCCGCAGCACATGGCTAAAAGCTTCGTACTCCCCGTGGATGTCGGACACGAAATGCTCGGTACCCTTGGGTAGGTTCAAAATTGCTTGCAGGTTAATAATTTCCTGACTGGCGCTGTTGATGTTGGGATATTGTTTGGCCAGTAGGCGTAGATAGCTGAGTTCTTCGGGCAGGATTTGAATCTCGTCCTGTTTCATTGTTCCCTCCTTTTGGGTCGTAAGCGGCAGAGAAAGGCCCGGTGCCCATTCTCATTCTCCAATACATTATTGTACCGCAGGATAGGGGAAAAGTCTATAACCGGATGTCTTGCAGCCATTTTTTTTGCCGCACCCGGTGCTCGCTGATAAAGCTTTTGATGGTTTCCTCCTGAAACACCAAAAATGTGACCCAGTAAATGGGCAGGCGGAACACCAATGTTCCCAAAAACGACAGGGGCAGGCCAATGCACCATACGCCAAAAATGTCGATGAGCATACACACCCGGGTATCCCCGCCGCTGCGGAGAATACCCACAATGTTTAGGTGGCCCAGACAGCGCAGAGGGAATACGGCAGCCAGCCCATAGGTAATGTAGCGGGCCCACAGCCGTACTTGGTCGGATACGTTAAACAACCGGACGATGTAGGGGATGGTGATAACGATGAGTATCGAGATGAGGACGCCAAAGCAGAGCGTGACTTTTTTGAGCTTTTTGGCATAATGAACTGCCTCGTCCTTTTGGCCGCAGCCCAGCCG
>CAKTER010000191.1 GCA_934552695.1 uncultured Eubacteriales bacterium | reverse complement strand
TTATAGGCATCCGTTTTTTAATTGTCAACAGCTTTTTTCGGTAAAGTACTGGAAAAGATTTTTGGGTTGTGGTAGAATTGCATATATTTTTACAAAAGAGATTTTTACAAAGGAGATTTTAAAAATGGACAAAAGAGCCCTAAAAGCGGCCTTTCCCCTTACGGTACCCATATTAGCCGGGTATTTGGTTTTAGGGGCGGGCTTTGGTATACTGCTACGAGAAAAAGCAGGAGGTGCTCAGGTGGAGCATAAAGCGGGAAAAAAGCGGCCGGCCGGCTATCGGGAAAAAGACCCCTGGCAAACGGCTGGTTCCCATAACGAAAAAAATGAGGCCCGGAACGGACGCAGCCGGGGAGTGCAGGCGGGCGCCCAGCCGGGGAACCGGCGGAGCGAGAGTGGGCGGCACCATGAGGAAAAAACGGGAGAGCGGCCGGTGGTGCAGGCGCAAAACCGGAGATCCCAGCCCCGCCCGGCGGAAGAGATGGCAGAGGCTTGGGACGAGAGTAAGCACCCTCGGCAGCGGGCGGCCCAGCGGCCCCGGCCGAAAAAAAGACGGAAAAAAAGCAGCGGTGTGCGCCGGTATTTTTTGCTGGTGGCGCTGTTTGTGTGTTTGTTTTTGTGCGCCGGGGCAGGGGTGCTGGCGGCCCGGGGCTTTTTTAGCAAAAGCAAACCGGCGGACAAAACGCCGGCCGAGACCCAAACGCCGGAGAGTGGCCCCCAAACGACCGAACCGGCGGCGGATTCGGAGCCGGAGAAGCAGGAGCGCCTGAATGTGGTGCTGTTTGGGGTAGACCGGGACGGCTACCGCACCGACGTGATGGTGGTGGTGAACTACGACCCCAATACCGGGAATATGAACCTGCTTTCCGTCCCCCGGGACACGAAGGTGACTATGACCGATGAAATTCAAAAAAGCCTGAACGACCGGAACCGGGGGTATCCCTCCGGCGGGGTGTGCAAGCTCAACGAGGTCTCGGCCTATGCGGGCAGCGGCTACCGGTACCAGTTTACCGTATTGCAGCTGGAGGAGCTGCTGGGTATTTCCATTGACCATTATATTAAAATTGATTTGGACGGGTTTGTGGCCATGGTGGACGCCATTGGCGGTGTGGACATAAACGTGCCGGTGGATATGGATTACGACGACCCCTTTCAGGATTTGCACATCCATTTAAAAGCCGGGCAGCAGCACTTGGACGGGGCCCATGCCGAGCAGCTGGTCCGGTTCCGGGAGGGCTACGCCCAAAAGGATTTGGCCCGCATCCAGACCCAGCAGCTGTTTTTAAAAGAAGTTTTAAAAAAGATGAGCTCCACCGAAACGATTTTGAATAACCTCCCCAGCCTGGTCTACACGGCATTTAAATATGTGGAAACCGATATGACGGTAGGGGATGCCTTGGAATACATCCAGCTGATGAAAGGGCTGGACATGGGCAAGGTGACCATGGAAAGCGTCCCCGGCGAGGGCGGCAGCTATTTTACCGCGGACAAGGCGGCGCTGGCGGAGCAGGTGCAGCGGCTGTTCTTTGACGAGCCGGCGGCAGAAGAAGAGGAAGCAGAGCCGGATCAAACGGCCGGAAACCAGTCCAGCAAAAGCTATCGCATTGAGGTAAGCAACGGCAGCCAAACCGACGGGCTGGCGGGACAAAAAAAGACGATGCTGGAGCGGGACGGGTATTATGTGGCCGGAACCTCTACATACTATGGAGAAAAGACCGAAGGAACCCGGATTTTTGTCCGCCGGGACGGATTGGGGGCCGACCTGCTGGAGTATTTCCCGGGGGCGACCATCGAAACGGCTCCCGGTGAGTTGAGCCAAGGCACGGACATTAAAATTGTTTTGGGAACCGGAGAAAAGTGACCGGCAGAGGGATAAACCATGAGAAAAAAGAAAAAACGCAGCCTGGCCGCCCGGTTTGTGGGGCTGGTGCTTTCCATTGTGTTGGGCTTTTGCGCCGTGGCGGCGGTGGGGCTGGTAATTTACGACAAGTTTTTTGATGGGGATGACGAGAACTTTGTGGCCCCGCCGATTTTGGACACAGTGACCAACGCCATTGCCGGGGGCCCCGGGAGCTTTAATCTGGCGGTGTTTGGCGTGGACGGGGACGAATCCCGCACCGACGTGATTTTTATTGTCCATTACGATGAGAAAAATAAGCAGGTAAACCTGCTTTCCGTCCCCCGGGACACCCATGTGTATGTGTGCGAAGAGGCCCGGGAAATTATGGACGAGGTGGGCCGCTGGTATCCCACCGAATGCAAGATTAACGAGGTGCATTCCTACGCCGGGAAGGAAAACGGCCCGGCCTGTTCCATTGCCCAGCTGGAGGATTTGCTGGGTATCTCCATCGACCACTATGTGAAGGTGAATCTGGAGGGCTTTAAAAAGATTGTGGATGCCATTGGCGGGGTAGAGGTGGACGTGCCCCAGGACATGGACTACGATGACCCCTACCAGGATCTGTATATCCATCTGAAGCAGGGCCTGCAAACTCTGGACGGGGCCCAGGCCGAGCAGCTGGTGCGGTTCCGCCATTATCCCAACGGGGACGTGGACCGGGTGCAGGTGCAGCAGCTGTTTTTAAAGGCCTTTTGCGCCAAAATTTTGAACACCAAAACCATTTTGACAAACCTGCCCACCCTGATTAAATCCATGTATGAGTATATGACCACCGACATGGGCCTGACGGATTTGGTGAAGTACGCCAAGGCGGCCAACTCCCTGTCCCTGGATAAGATCCACATGGAAACCCTGCCCGGCGTGGGCCAGTATATTGGCAAGGTGTCGTACTACATCCACGACGAGGAAGCGACCAAAAAGGTGGTGCGGCAGGTGTTTTACGGCGAGGAGCTGACCGGCAGCAAGGCCCTGACCATCGAGGTG
>CAKTER010000190.1 GCA_934552695.1 uncultured Eubacteriales bacterium | reverse complement strand
CCATAAACAGGTCTTTTACGTTGGCAGCAATTTCTACGGCGGCCTGGGCGTCGGTACCGGCAAACCGGTAGCCGGAATTATACAGGGATACGCCCAAAGACCAGAAGGTTTCGTTTAAAATAACAAACCCGGCGGTATGCAAAAAGCTTTTGACCTCGGAACAGGTAAAGGACAGGTATTTTTTTATGGGAGCGTCGATGGGCAAATGCTTCTTTTTGATGGCGGTCACGGTGACAATCAGCTCTAGCGCCCGGGAAATCAGGGTGCCCAAAGCGGCGCCCTCGACGCCCATGGCCGGGCAGCCCAGCAACCCAAAAATAAATACGGCGTTGAGCACCCCGTTGCAGCACAGGGAGAACAGGGCGATAAACATGGGGAGGGCCGGGTGGCCCACGCTGCGGCAGGAATAGGACAGGGTGTTGGAGATGGCGCAAAACAGGTAGCTGGGGCCAACGATATGCAGGTACTTCACGCCCAAAGCGATAACAGCCGGGTCCTTGGAAAATATGTATAAAATCTGGGAGGGGAAGCAAAGCGCCCCGATGCAGAAAACGATGCTGGCTACCAGGTTGAAGGCAAAGCTAATCCCCATGGTTTTGTGGATGCTGTCAATATCCCGGCGGCCCCAGTATTGAGCCAGATAAATGGCAGCGCCGGAGTTGACGCCAAAGCCAATGAGGGTGAACAGGAAAAAGACTTTATTGGCCAGCCCAACCGCCGTAATTTCTAACGTTCCCAGCTGGCCAATCATAAATACATCCAGCATATTTAAGCCGGAATTGATTAGGTTTTGCAGCATGATGGGCAGGGCCAGGGAAATCAGCAAGCGGGCAAAGTTTTTGTTTTCTTCGGTAAGAAGTCGGTCAAGCATGATGTCCTCCTGAAAAATCCCATGGCGGCTCAGGCTGCCATGGGGCCAAAGGGTTTTTGCTGGGTAAATTTGTGGTCACAGTGCAAATAGATGAGGGTTAGGGTACAGTAGGTGAAAAGGTCGGCGGCTACTACCAGCGTGCGGGCCAGCAGGTTGCTCCAAAACAGGGGCAAAAACAGGCCGCACAGCCGGGATAGCCCCAAGCCGATACCAAAGGAAGCCGCATAGCACAGGCCGTAGCCTATTAGCACCAGAAGCAGGTTTTTGTTGACCAGCTTAAGGCTGTAGCCCATGGCCGAAAAGGCGGGGCGGTCACCCAGCATAATGCCGTACAAAAACAGGCTGAGGGCCAGCCGCAGATACAGGCCGGGGAGGACCAGCAGTGCCGAGCCCAGCGAGATAAACAAAAAGCTGAACAAGCAACCGAGGAGCGCCGAGGGATACTTTTGGAAGCTGCGGTATAGGGCCTCCGGTGGAGACACAGCATGACCATTTAAACACATTTTCACAACATATGCAATAGTTAAGGCGCATAAGGGGACAAAAAGATTGCTGGCCAATGTGGCCAGACCGGTATAGCGGCGCATTTGCAGGTAGGCGGCGCTGTTTAAAAAGCTGCGGATGCCCTCGTCCGAGGTGTTCATAGCTTGAATGGCGGCGGCGTCCAGCCCGTTTAAGGCATTTCCTGCCATGGTGTTAAGGTAAGAAAGCAGCAGGTTGATTGGCAGGGACACCAGGGAGGCTGACAAAAACAGGGTGCGGAAGTGAGTCCGGTACAGGCGGACAGCCAGAGCAAACAAACGGCGGATACTCAGCTTGGGGACGTATAATTCGTTGAGCAAGGGGAAACCTCCTTCCCGGCAGAACCGGTTTTTACACAGCTTCCCACAAAGGGGGGCCGGTTATGCAAAGAATGGAAAATGAATGGATTTTTGTGGCGGAAGGGCGGGGAATGTGGTATGGTTAAACCAAGGAAACGGAGGGAAGGGTCATGTGGGAAAACAAAACGGTGCTGGTCACCGGGGCCAGCCGGGGACTGGGGCTGGCCATAGCCCGGCGGTTTGCCCAGGCGGGCTGCCGGGTGATTTTGAACGGCGGCCATAATCGGGAAGCCCTGGAGCAAGCGGCCCGGGAGCTGGGGCTACGGTGCCGGGGCATTTTGGCCGATATATCTGATTATAGCGCCTGCCAGCGTTTATTTCAACAGGCGGGGCCGGTGGATGTGCTGGTGAACAACGCCGGTATTTCGTATATTGGGCTGTTTCAGGATATGACGCCGGCGGATTGGAACCGGCTCATCGACTGCAACCTGAAGGGAACCCTCCATTGCTGCCATTTGGCGGTGCCGGAGATGGTGCGGCGCAAATCCGGGGTCATTCTCAATATGTCCTCCATTTGGGGGAGCGCCGGGGCCTCCTGCGAGGCGGTGTATGCGGCCACCAAAGGGGCCATCGAGGCCTTTACCCGGTCGTTGGCCAAGGAGCTGGGGCCCTCGGGCATCCGAGTGAACGCTTTGGCCTGCGGGGTAATGGAGACCGCCATGAACGGCTGGCTTTCGGAAGAGGAGCGGGCAGAATTGGCGGACGAAATCTCGCTGGGGCGGTTTGGCAGGCCGGAGGAAGCGGGGGAGCTGGCCTTCTTCTTGGCTTCGGAGCAGGCGGCCTACATCAACGGGCAGGTCATTACACTGGATGGGGGCCGGTACTGAACGGGTTCTTTCTATAAAAAAATGATACCGAAATACGCAAGAAAGTCCGAGGGATACCCCGGACTTTTTTTGTTTGTCCCGGACGTGCCGGGTGGGGGCAGGGAGTGTCCGGTTTTTCCGAAAACAAAGCCGGTATAATGCCAACCAGAGAGACAAAATAGAAAAACGAAGGGCCAAAGGAGGAAAACATATGAGCTGGGCAGAGGCAAAATGGATTGTGGACAACGTAGGCAGCAACGTAGGCGGCGGATTTGTGGAGTACGACACGGCCGGAAGCTACACCTTTACCGTACCGGCGGGGGTGACAATTATTTCCGTTACCGCCTGCGGAGGCGGTGGCGGTG
>CAKTER010000189.1 GCA_934552695.1 uncultured Eubacteriales bacterium | reverse complement strand
GTTTTGGCCACATCCTCCGGGCCAAGCCCGGTTTGATTCAGCACCGCCTCCACCACCCGGCGGGGGCCGCTGGTGCCGGTGCCGGTGGGAATGACCACCTTGCCCAAAATTTCTCCGTTTTCCAATACCACCGCTTTACAGGAGGTGGAACCGATATCTACGCCCATGGCAACGCTTTTGCTCATGCCGCTCCCTCTTTTCTCAAAATAGTAACCGCCCCGGCTCCCGGCAGTCCCTTCTGTGTGTATTCTTAGCAAAAACCATGCCAACGCACCGCCCCTCGTTTTCTCCCGCTTTGGTTTCCTTTTCCCGGCTTTCCCCGCCCCGGCCCGTTGTTTGGCGAATTTTTTTGCACTATCCCCCTTGCACAACGCACATTTTTGCACTAAACTAAATCCAAGAGGTGATGGTATGGATAAAACGCTCTTTTACGAAGGGGTGCTGGACACTCTGGATTTTGGCGTCAGCGTGTATGACGACAAAGGGAACTTTTTGTTCGTAAACTCCCATATGCTCAAGGACTCGGACTTTTCCCGCCGGGAGTACTTGACCAAAAACGCCTACGACCTACAAAAGGAAGGCATTATTGACCGCAGCATCGTGGACATGGTCTACCGGGAAAAACGGGAGGTCAGCCTCCTGCAAAATGTGGTGAACAGCAAGGGCAGCCGCCGGCAGATTATTACCGCCCTGCCGATTTTCGGCCCCGACGGCCAGGTGCAAAACGTGGTGTGCTGGATGCAGAACATAGAGGACTACGAGGCCCGGCTGGCCCGGGCCCGGTCTACCGCCGCCGCCAACCTGCGGGTAGAGGGTACGCCCCACAGCCCGGTGATTGTGGAAAGCCCCGCCATGAAGGGCCTGTTTGCCGTGGCCCAAAACGTGGCCGCCGTGGATTCCAACGTGCTGTTGCTGGGGGAAAGCGGCACCGGCAAGGACGTGACCGCCCGCTACCTCCACGAATGCTCGCCCCGGAGCCACAAAAAAATGGTCGTGGTCAACTGCGCCGCCATGCCCGAAAACCTGCTGGAATCGGAGCTGTTCGGCTACGAAAAGGGGGCCTTTACCGGGGCCGCCACCCAAGGCAAGCGGGGGCTGGTGGAGGAAGCCCAGGGCGGCACCCTGTTTTTGGACGAGATTAACTCCCTGCCCTTGGGGCTTCAGGCCAAGCTGCTGCGGGTGCTGGAAACCAAAACCATTCAGCCCCTGGGCTCGGTCAAGTCGAAAACCGTGGATTTCCGGCTCATCACCGCCACCAACCGGGATTTGGCCGCCGCCGTGGAGGCCGGCAGCTTCCGGGCCGACCTGTATTACCGGCTGAACGTGATTCCCCTGCGGGTACCGCCCCTGCGGGAGCGGAAGGAGGACATCCGGCCGCTGGCCGAAGCCTTTTTGGCCTATTACAGCAACAAATACGGCCGCCCCAAGGCCTTTTCCCCGGCGGTATATCAGGAGCTGGAGAATTACGGCTGGCCCGGCAACGTGCGGGAGCTGAAGAACTTTGTGGAGCGGATGGTGGTGATTTCCGCCCCCGACGCCCGGGTGCTGACCCACATCCCCGAAGGCGCCCTGTGCGCCCCCGCCCCGGCAGCCGCCCCCTCGGTTTCGGCCTACCGGGCCAACCGGAAGCAGCAGGAGCGGGAGCTGATTGAAAAGGCCCTGGCCGAAAACGGCGGACACCGGGGAAAAACCGCCGAGGCCTTGGGCATCTCCCGCCGGAGCCTGCAATACAAGCTGAAGGAGCACGGGCTGAGCAGCCCCCGGAACCAACATGATAACGAGAGTCTTTAACGCCCCCGCACCGGGGCCGGTGTGCTGGGTGTTTGGCGCCGCCCCCCAAAGCGCCCCGCCAAGGCTGGATTGCCGCCCCGGGCCGGAGGACTTTGTGATTGCCGCCGACGGGGGCCTGCGGCTGTGCGAGACGCTGGGCCTGACCCCTCACCTGCTGCTGGGGGATTTGGATTCCCTGGGGGAGAGCGTCCCGGCGGGCCTCCCCCTGCGGCGGCTCCCGGTGGAAAAGGACGACACCGACACCCTGGCGGCCCTGCGGGAGGGGCTGGCCCGGGGGTATCGCTTTTTCCGGCTGTACGGCGGCACCGGCGGCCGGTTCGACCACACCCTGGCCAACCTGCAAAGCCTGCTGTTTTTAGCCCGGCAGGGGGCCACCGCCACCCTGTACGACCCCCACTTTACCGCCACCCTGCTGGAAAACGGCAGCCTGCGCTTCCCGGCGGGGCTTTGCGGCACGGTTTCGGTGTTCGCCTTTGGCGGCCCGGCAGAGGGGGTGTGCGAAACGGGGCTGAAGTACCAGGTCGAAAACGGCCGGCTCACCCCGGACTTCCCCTTGGGGGTCAGCAACGCCCTGGTGGGGCAGGCGGCCGAAATTTCCGTCAAATCCGGGGCTTTGCTGATTTTGTACTTGTCATGACCCCGCATTGGCGCTATGATAGAAGCGATAAGCGTACAGCAGTACGCCGAATTTTAAAGGAGGAAGTTTCATGCTTGATATAAAACTGCTGCGTACCAACCCCGAGCTGGTCAAGGAAAACATCCGCAAAAAATTTCAGGAGGAAAAGCTGCACCTGGTGGATGAGGTGGTGGAGCTGGACGCCAAATTCCGGGAGGCCAAGCTAAAGGGCGACACCCTGCGGGCCGCTCAAAACGCCGCCAGCAAAAAGATTGGCGCCCTGATGGCCAAGGGCCAAAAGGCCGAGGCCGAGGCGGTAAAGGCCGAGATTGCCGCCATTAAAAAAGAGGAGGCCGACCTGGACGCTTTGGAGGCCACTCTGACCGCCCAGATTAAGGAGCGGATGATGGTTATCCCCAACATCATTGCGCCTACGGTGCCCATCGGCAAGGACGACAGCGAAAACGTGGAGCTGGAGCGCTTTGGCGAGCCCGTTGTCCCCAGCTGGCCCATCCCCTATCATACCGAGATTATGGAAGCCCGGAACGGCATCGATTTGGAC
>CAKTER010000188.1 GCA_934552695.1 uncultured Eubacteriales bacterium | reverse complement strand
CAGGAAGGCATGGACAACGAAACCATGATGAGGATTTTGAAGCAAAAGGTGGAGCGGGAACAGCTGCGGCTGACCATCCCCGAAGGCTTTACGGCGGAAAACATTGCCGCCCGGGTGGAAGAGCTGGGGATTTGCACGGCGGAGGAGTTTATGGCAGCGGCCAACAGCCGGGATTACAGCTATGACTTTGTGGCCAGCCTGCCGGAGCGTCCGGTGCTTTTGGAGGGATATTTGTTCCCCGAGACCTATTTTGTGTATGCCGACGCCTCGGCCCACGACATTGTGGATCGGCTGCTGGGGCAGTTTGTGACGGTGATGAGCCAATACGAAAGCGAGCTTGCGGCTTCGTCCTATTCCATGGACGAGATTGTGACCATGGCTTCGCTGGTGCAATCGGAAATCCAGCTGGATAGCGAGCGCGCCACCTGCGCCAGTGTGATTTATAACCGTCTGAATGCGGGAATGCGCTTGCAGCTGGACGCCACGGTGCTGTATGCCCAAGGGGTCGTGAAAGAGGATGTGACCTACGCCGATTTGGAGATTGACTCCCCCTATAACACCTATCGGAATGACGGGCTGCCCCTGGGGCCCATTTCTAACCCGGGACAGGCCTCGCTGGAGGCGGCGCTGCGGCCCGAGAATACCGAGTATTTGTATTATGTGTTGACCAAGCGGGGCGAGTCGGAGCATACCTTTACGAAAACCTACGAGGAGTTTGAAAAGGCGAAGGCCGCCTACAAAAATTCCTAAAGGCGGGGAGGCAGGCCAACGGGCAAAGGGCCGGCCGAAGCGACCGAAACGAGAAGAGCCCCGGCAAGTCATCGGGGACAGGAGGGCCGCATGGCAGGACAGGAAATCAAAACGGAAACGGAAAAACGGCCGGGCCGGAAGCCGGAGCTGCTGGCCCCGGCGGGGGACCCGGAGCGGCTGCGGGCGGCGGTGGCCTTTGGGGCCGACGCTGTGTATATGGGCGGCGGGGCCTACGGCTTGCGGGCCAAGGCCAAAAACTTTAGCCGGGCCGAAATGGCAGAAGGTGTGGCGCTGGCCCATGATCACGGGGTAAAGGTGTATGTAACGGCCAATATTTACGCCCACAATGCCGATTTTGCCGGGATGGCCGAATATTTTCGGGATTTGCAAGCCTTGGGCGTGGATGCGCTTTTAATTTCGGATTTGGGGGTGTTTTCGGTAGCCCGGGAGGCGGTGCCGGAGATGGAGCTTCACGTTTCCACCCAGGCCAACACCACCAACGTATACAGCGCCCGGGCCTGGTACGGGCTGGGGGCTCGCCGGGTGGTGGCGGCCCGGGAGCTTTCGCTGCCGGAGCTTACGGAGCTGCGGGCCGGGCTGCCGGCGGATTGCGGCCTGGAGGTCTTTTGCCACGGGGCTATGTGCGTATCCTATTCCGGCCGGTGCCTGCTTTCGGCGGCGCTGACAGGGCAGGAGGCCAACCGGGGGGCCTGTACCCAGCCCTGCCGGTGGAAGTACGCCTTGATGGAGGAGAGGCGGCCCGGGGAATATTTTCCGGTGGAGGAGGACAGCCGGGGAACGTATTTGTATAATGCCCGGGATTTGTGTATGATTGACCGGTTGCCGGAGCTGCTGGCTACCGGGGCCGACAGCCTGAAGATTGAGGGCCGGATGAAAACGGCGTTTTATGTGGGGACGACCACCCGGGCCTACCGGGAGGCATTGGACGATTATTTTACCGACCCGGCCCTGTACCGGGATAAATTGCCGTACTACCGGCATTTGGTGGGGCTGGCCAGCCACCGGGCCTTTTCCACCGGCTTCTTTTTTGGGATGCCGGGGCCGGAGGGGCAAAGCTACGCTGACGGCGGCTATGTGCGGGAAGCGGACTATGTGGCGGTGGTGACCCGGGGAGCCGGGACGGGAGAGGTGGCGGTTTTGGAGCAACGAAACCGCTTTTTTGCCGGGGAAACCCTAACGGTGATTCCGCCGCAAGGGGCAATTTTTTCCCAAACCATCGGAACCCTGACCACGGAGGAGGGGGAGGCTGTGGAAGCGGCGCCCCATCCCCGACAGGTGCTTTTGACGGCCTTTGACCGGCCGGTAGAGGCGGGGACGCTGCTGTGCCGGGAGCTGCCGGAGGAGGAAAAGGGATAAGCCCGGGCCGGAGAAGCTTAGAGAGCGTGCCGGGCCCGGACGGGACGGCCTAAGAGGTCCGGGACGAAAGAACGGAACCGAAAAATCACAACGGAGGCACAACATGGAAGGACTTTCACCGGCGCTGCTGACGGCGGCGCTGATTACGCTGGCAGCTATATTGGGCCTGGGCGTTTGGTCGGGCCGTCAGGTCAAGGGCGCCCGGGACTTTGAGCAGGGCGGCGGCAACGCCGGGAGCTTGCTGGTTGCCGGGGCGGTGCTGGGGACGCTGGTGGGGGGCAACTCCACGGTAGGCACGGCCCAGCTGGCCTTTACCAGCGGGTTTTCGGCCCTGTGGTTTGCCATAGGGGCGTCTGCCGGGTGCCTGGTGCTGGGCTTTGTGTTTTGCGGGCCCTTGCGGGACAGCGGCTGCGCTACCATCCAGCAAATTATCCGGCGGGAGTTTGGCCAGCGGGCCGGGGTGGTTACGGCGGTGCTTTCCTGCGTGGGCATGGTCATTAACATTGTGGCCCAGCTGTTGGCGGCCAACGCCCTGTTTGGCACCCTGTTTGGGCTGGAGGGCTTTGGGGCCAGCCTACTCAGCGCCGGTGTGGTGTTTTGCTACGGCTTTTTCGGCGGGGTTAAGGGCGCCGGGCTGCTGGGCGTGGTCAAAATGTGCTTGCTGTATGCGGCCGTGCTGTGCGGGGGGATTTTGGCCCTGCAGCTGGCGGGACAGACCGGGGGCTTGACGGCGGGTTTGCCGGCCGAAGCTTACCGGAACCTGATGGCCCGAGGGCCGGCGGTGGATGTGGGCGCCGCTCTTTCGGTGGCCCTGGGGGTGCTTTCGACCCAAACCTATGTGC
>CAKTER010000187.1 GCA_934552695.1 uncultured Eubacteriales bacterium | reverse complement strand
CATATGTCCGGGATACCATTGGATGTTCATGCTTCCTCCTGCCGGGGCAGCGGTTCCACTGCCAGCCGCTCTAAATTTATCCTATAGAAAAAGGGCGCCAGCTGCGCCCCTTTAAAAAATCATCTCATCGCTTCTTTAATCTTGGCAGCCTTGCCAAAGCGGTCTCTCAGATAGAACAGCTTGGCCCGACGTACCACGCCCCGACGCACTACTTCAATGCGGTCGATACGGGGAGAATGCAGAGGCCAGGTACGCTCCACACCCACACCGGAAGCAATCCGGCGTACAGTGAAGGTTTCCCGGATGCCGCCGCCCTGACGCTTGATGACAATGCCCTCAAACATCTGCAAACGCTCCCGGCTGCCTTCCACAACCTTGGCATATACCCGAACGGTATCGCCTACGTTAAAAGGAGTTACGTTATCCTTCAGTTGCTCTTTTTCCAGTTCCTTCAGAATGGTTTCGTTCATGTTGGTTCCTCCTTCCTTCATCGACGTTCGTGCTGCGCCCGCAACAGAGGACCGTCTGTACTCACACACTAGCTTAGTATAGCACAGCCCTGCCTCAAAGGCAAGGCTTTTTTGCAAAAAATCCCGATTCTTCGCTCAATATTTCAAAACGCTCATCACGGGGTAGCCTTCCAGCATATCCCGGCCCCGCAGCCCCGTCAACTCAATCAAAAAGCACAGCCCGGCCACTACCCCGCCGGCCTCCTGAATCAGGTCGATCATGGCCTTGGCCGTACCGCCGGTAGCCAACAAATCATCCACAATCAGGACTTTTTGCCCCGGCTGGATGGCGTCCTTGTGCATTTCGATGGTGGCATGGCCATATTCCAACCCATAGCTGCGGGAAATGGTGGCGGCAGGCAGCTTGCCCGGCTTACGAATCATTACAAAGCCCTTATGCAGGTTATAGGCCAGGGGCATCCCAAACACAAAGCCCCGGCTTTCGGGCCCGGCAATGATATCTACGTCCAGCCCCTTCGTCAGCTCCTCCATGGCGTCAATGGCGGAATGCAGGCCATCCGCATCCTTCAGCAGAGTCGTAATGTCCCGGAAAATTACGCCTTTTTCGGGAAAATCGGGGATTTCCCGCACTTTGCTTTTCATAGCTTCCTGATTGTATGCCATAACAAACTCCCTTTCATTCGTTGTGAAACCGCATATCCGTAAACAAAAGCTGTAGGCTCTCGCTACCTCGGAACCGATTGATTTGTGGCCGTACCAAAATATCCACCGGCTCCTCGATTTTTACACCAGCTTTTATTTTCTCACAAAAAGCCTCATCCTTCAAGCCCTTTTGGGCCTCTAGCCAGTGGGCAAAAGCGCCAAAATCCAGCACCTTAATCCGCTTTCCCGCCCCATTGCTCAAATACAGCTCCGTTTTTTTGGGGAAAATGACGGCCCGCTCCCAAGTGAGGCCCATCAGCGCCACCACCGGCTCCGGGTTCCCGGTCCCAAAGGGCTCCAGCAGCTCCAGCTCCCGGGCCAGCCGCAGGTTCAGGTCCTCCACCGCCGCCATCCCCTCCACCCGGAACACGGGGGTCAGGTCGGCCTCGCTCAGAGGACAGGCTTCGTTCAAGGCCGCCCGCAGGGCCGGGATGTTTTCGGGCAACAGTGCCAGCCCCGCCGCCATTGCATGGCCGCCGTAGTGCAGCAGCAACCGCTCCTGCTCCCGCAGCTTTTCGTGGAGGGGATAGCCTTCCACGCTCCGGGCCGAGCCCTTAGCCCGGCCTTCCCGGTCCAAGGTTAACGCAATCACCGGGCGACAGCATTTTTCCTTTAGACGGCCCGCTACCAGTCCCGCCAAGCCCTCGGGCAGCTCGGGTCGAAATAGACCACCACCTTGGGCAGTTCCCCCAGCGACTGGATTGCTTTTTCCGTGGCCGCCAGCGTTTGCCGCTGCCGCTCCTGATTGAGGGCCACCAGCTCCTCGGCCAGCCGGGCCGCTTCGGCGCTATCCTCGGTCAGCAGCAGCTCCAACGCCAGCTGGGCCGAGGCCAGCCGTCCCGCCGCATTGATGCAGGGCCCCAGCACAAAGCCCGCAATCCGCACCGTGCAGGGCTTGCCATCGCAATGCTCCGCCCGCAGCAACGCCTGTATCCCCGGATTCCCGCAGCGCCCCAAGGCCTTTAAGCCTTCTTTTACAAGCAACCGGTTTTCCTCCCGCAGCTCCATCACATCGGTAATGGTCGTCAGGGCCGCCAAGCCCAGCAGCTCGTCCTCCCGGGGGCAGTCCACCCCCGCCCGGGCGTACAGGGCCTGGGCAAATAACCAGGCCAAGCCGCCGGCGCTCATATGCTTAAAGGGATAGGGGCAGTCCGCCCGCTTGGGGTCAATGCAGGCGTCGGCCGGCGGCAAATGGGGGCCCGGCTCGTGGTGATCCAACACCAGCGTTTTCAGTCCCAGCTCCTGCGCTTTCGCCAAAGGCCCCTGGGCCGCAATGCCGTTATCCACCGTCACCAGCAGCCCGCAGCCCCGGGCCGCCGCTTGTGCAACCGCCCTCTCGTTTAAGCCGTAGCCATCGGTGAACCGGTTGGGCAAAAAGGGAATGGCTTCGCCCCCCAAATCCCGGATGGCCTTCACCAAAATGGCCGTGCTGCCTACCCCGTCGGCGTCGTAATCACCAAAAACGGCGATGGGCTTGCCGGACGCCACGGCCTGCAACACCAACGCCAGTCCCGCTTCAAAATCCGCCATCGTCTCCGGCGTCCGCAGGTCGGACAAGGTTCCGTGTAAAAAGCCTTGGGCGCTTTCCCAATCGCCAATGCCCCGGTTGGCCAAAATTTGTGCAGTTAACGGCAAAAGCCCTAACGCCTCCGCCATTTTTCCCGTGTCCACACGGTTTCGCTTTAACAGCCACCGGGACATTTTATTCCTCCGCCATTTGCGCCGCTTTTAGCAAAATAGCGCATTCAATCCGCTTTTTCTGCAAGGCGCAGCCCTCGGGGTAGGCGACCATGATGGTGCCGGAGG
>CAKTER010000186.1 GCA_934552695.1 uncultured Eubacteriales bacterium | reverse complement strand
GGCACCACCATCCACTGGCTGCCCGACCGGGACGTGTTTACCGATATCCACATCCCCCTGGCCTACTTTCAGGACGTGCTGAAAAAGCAGGCGGTGGTCAACGCCGGGCTCACCTTCGACCTGCTGGACGAGGAAAGCGGCGAGCATTTTACCTATTGCTACGAAAACGGCATTCAGGACTATCTGGCCGAGCTTTCCGGCGGCAAGGCGTTTACCGGCATCCAGTTTTGGGAGACCGAGACCCGGGGCCGGGACCGGGAGGACAAGCAGGATTACAAGCTAAAGTTCCAAACGGCCTTCTGCTTTAACAACGAAATCACCGGTCTTTATTACTTCCACAATTCCAGCTTTTTGGAGCACGGCGGGTCTCCGGATAAGGCCGTCCGCAGCGCCTTTACCGCCGGGCTGGACAAATATTTAAAGGCCAACAACCTCTACAAAAAGGACGAGAAAAAAATCACCTTTGCCGATGTAGAGGATTCGTTGCTGCTCATTACCAACTCGTTTTCCACCGTGACCAGCTACGAAAACCAAACCAAAAAATCCATTACCAACCGGTTTATCCAGGACGCTATGGCCGACTACTTCCGCCATCAGCTGGAGGTCTACTTTATCGAAAACAAGCTGGAGGCCGAAAAGATTGCCGCTCAGGTGCTGGCCAACAAGCGAAGCCGGGAAACCGCCGAAAAAACCCGGCTAAACATCCGCAAAAAGCTGACCGGGAACCTGGATTTAAACAACCGGGTGGAAAAATTTGTAAACTGCCGGTCCCGGGACGTAAGCCGCCGGGAGATTTATATCGTGGAGGGCGACTCCGCCCTGGGCGCCTGCAAGCTGGGCCGGGACGCCGAGTTTCAGGCCATTATCCCCGTCCGGGGGAAGATTTTAAACTGCCTAAAGGCCGACTACGACAAAATTTTTGCCAACGATATCATCACCGACCTGCTGAAGGTGCTGGGCTGCGGGGTGGAGGTTAAGTCGAAGCACAACGCCGGGCTCAACTCCTTTGATTTGGAGCAGCTGCGGTGGAGCAAAATTATCATCTGCACCGATGCCGACGTGGACGGCTACCAGATTCGCACCCTGATTTTGACCATGCTGTACCGGCTCACCCCCACTCTCATCCGGGAGCGGAAGGTGTTTATTGCCGAGTCCCCCCTGTACGAGATTACGGCGGGAAAGGCCACCCACTTCGCTTATTCCGAAGCGGAAAAGGCCAGCATTTTGGCCAGTTGCAAGGGAAAGGTCAAGATACAGCGCAGCAAGGGCTTAGGCGAAAACCAGCCGGAAATGATGTGGGAGACCACCATGAACCCGGCCACCCGGCGGCTGATTTTAGTCACCCCCGAGGATGCCGAAAAAACCCAGCAGATGTTCGACCTGCTGCTGGGGGATAACCTCAGCGGCCGAAAGGCCCACATCGAAGCCGACGGCTACCGGTATTTGGACCTGAGCGATATTTCGTAAGCCATCTCCATTCCAAAACGGCTTTGCCGGGAAAGGAATATTATGAAAAAGAAACCCGAACCCAAACCCATTGCTCCCGCCCACATTCAGGAAATGCCCATCACCGAAACGCTGGAGCAAAACTATATGCCCTATGCCATCAGCGTTATCGTATCCCGGGCCATCCCCGAAATTGACGGGTTTAAGCCATCCCACCGGAAATTGCTCTACACCATGTACCTGATGGGGCTGCTGCGGGGCGACCGCACCAAGTCCTCCAACGTGGTAGGCCAGACCATGCGCCTAAACCCCCACGGGGACGCCGCCATTTACGAAACCATGGTCCGGCTGACCACCGGCAACGGGGCCCTGCTGCTGCCCTTTGTGGACTCCAAGGGCAACTTCGGCAAGGTGTATTCCCGGCTGATGGCCTATGCCGCCCCCCGGTACACCGAGGTAAAGCTGGCGCCGGTATGCCAGGAGCTGTTTGGGGACATTGACAAAAACACCGTCACCTTTGTGGATAACTTCGACGGCACCATGCAGGAGCCCCTGCTGCTGCCCGTCAGCTTCCCCAACATCCTGGTCAATCCCAATCAGGGCATTGCCGTGGGCATGGCCAGCAACTTTTGCAGCTTTAACCTGCGGGAGGTATGCGACACCACCATCCGCTACATCAAAAACCCGGACTGCGACCTGCTGGAAAGCCTGCCGGGGCCCGACCTGCCCACCGGCGGGGAGCTGCTGTATCAGGAGGCCGAGCTGCGGCAAATTTACGACACCGGCCGGGGCTCCTTCCGGGTGCGGGCCAAATACCACTACGACAAAAAGAACAGCTGCATCGAGGTCACAGAGATTCCCTATTCCACCACCCTGGAAGCCATTCAGGACAAGATTATCCAGCTGGTCAAGGCCGGGAAAATCAAAGACGTCACCGATGTACGGGACGAAACCGACCTGAACGGCTTAAAACTCACGCTGGACATCCGCCGGTCCGCCGACCCGGAGCTTTTGATGCGGCGGCTGTTTGCCCTAACCCCCCTGGAGGACACCTTTAGCTGCAACTTTAACCTGCTCATCGACGGCCGCCCCAAAACCCTGGGCGTGCGGGAGATTTTGGGGGAATGGTTACGGTTCCGGTTGGCCTCGGTCAAAAACCGCCTTGCCTACGACTTGGAAAAAAAGACCCAAAAGCTGCACCTGCTGCAAGGGCTTTCCCAAATCCTGCTGGATATTGACAAAGCCATCCGAATCATCCGGGAAACCGAACTGGAAAGCATGGTCGTCCCCAACCTGATGCTGGGCTTTACCATCGACCAGGTGCAGGCGGAATACATTGCCGAAATCAAGCTGCGGAACATCAACCGGGAGTTTATTTTAAACCGCATCAAAGAACGGGAGGGGCTGGAAGCCGAGCTGCGAGAGCTACAAGCCACCTTGGGCAGCGACGCCAAAATCAAAAACCTGATTGCCCAGCAGCTGCGGGCCGTGGCCAAAAAATACGGCGAGGACCGGCGCACCGCCATTGTTACCCCGGAGGAGGGCCCCCTGCCCGCCCCGGCGGAGCTGATTGAGGACTATGGCGTGCGGCTTTTCCTCACGGAACAAAACTACCTGAAAAAAATCTCCCTCACCGCCTTGCGGACCTCCGGCGAGCAAAAGCTAAAAGAGGACGATCAGGTATGTCAGGAGCTGGATACCACCAACCGGGCCGAGGTGCTGCTGTTCTCCGACCGGTGCTGCGTGTATA